>SKHR01000042.1 GCA_007116865.1 Marinospirillum sp.
GCAAGATGACCTTGGTGCGGCACATCGCTACGCATTGCAAAGTCTGGAGCTGGCCGAAGCCTACTGGCGCAGTGGTGCCAGCCCGGCCAGTTTGCCGTTTCTGCAAACCCTGTATAACTATTTGACGCTCAGCGCCAGTCACCCTGAGATATTCACCCTGCCCCCGCGCCTTGAAAGATTGATCCAGCTGGCGGATGAAAATCTGCATCATCCGCGTTATACACCGCCGCTGAATCAGGCTAACCGGATTCAACTACGTTTATTGCAGGCCTGGTCAGACTTTCAGCATGGACATCTGAGTGAATCGGCCTTAAGACAGCTCATCACCGAACAACTCGATGCAGAGCAGGTCTGGATCAGCCAGCGGCCTGACCGGTGGGTAGCGTTGCAACAACTGGCGGCAGGGCTATTACAAAGACTGGAGCTGCTCGGCAAGACGCCGGGCACTGAGTAACGCGAGCACAGCCCCCTCATGCTCCACCAGCGCACGCAGCAGAGGCGTGCAGGATCGGGCTTGCATCAAAGCAGGCAGCGGATGAAGCTGGTTTGTCTGAATCTCAATCAACTGTAGCTGCCCAGGAAAAACAAAGCTCAAACTCGGGTCAGCCCGCAGGCTTAAACGATGCAGTGGCTTGTTTGCTGAGGGCATCAGGCCAAACAAGCTGAGCAAGCAAGGGGAATGGGCGCCCTCATCTGCTGCGGCAAGGCTGCCTGAAATCACTTCGTTCGCGGGCAGCGCAAAATGACTAGAGACGTGGCTAAGTAAAACCAGGTGTATGGTCTGTGGCCCGGACATGATCAAAAAAGCCTAGCCCAAGCCACGACAGTATTCGCTGAACAGGCTGTGCAGATCTAACAGAGTAACCGCCTTATTCTGCCACTGGAATACGGCTGTCACGTAAGGCTGAAGCTGTTCAGGCAGGCTTTCTGGTGGTGGTTTAAGCTCACTTTCAGGCCAGTCAGCCACATCAACCAGGGTCTCAATGCGGACTGCACTTTGCATCGCCTCAGTACTGGCAAGCAACAAAGGGCCTGTGCCCTTTTCCTGAGCATAAGGCAGGCCGAGCAACCCATTGAGGAAAATCACCGAGGTAATTTCCCCTCTCAGATTGATCACACCCTGAACCGAGTCCGGCATGCCCGGCACAAAAAACAAGGGTTCTTTACCCGGCAGGATTTCGTGCACTTGCTGACCACTGAGTGCCCAGTATTGATCGGCCAGAGTGAAGATCACCAGTTTAACCTGAGGCTCATCAACATCAACAATCTCATCACTGCGACCTAGGCGGTCTTCCAGCAACTCATTGACCTGTTGATCACTGCTCATCATTGGCCCCATCCACCTTGACACAATTGCGGCCAGCGCCTTTAGCTACATAGAGGGCCCGGTCGGCAGCCATGCGCAAGTCCTCTGTACGAACATGTGGCGGCAAGCCGCTGATACCCGCACTGAAGGTGCAATGAAAGGCCTGCTCACCCGCATTGAAGCGGACTTCAGCAAAGTTTGCTCTTAATTCATCCACCAGCTTTTTGGCCTCAACCGGGGAAAGTCCCTTGAGCAGCACCACAAACTCCTCTCCCCCATAGCGGCCAATAATGTCGGTGGTGCGAAACCGGTGTTTAAGCATGCGCGACAGAGCCAATAGCACCTGATCTCCAACGAGGTGTCCGTGGGTGTCATTGACGGACTTGAAGTGATCCAAGTCGATCATTGCCAAACTCAGGTTCTCTTGCTGCCTTCGGGCTTGGGCAACGGCATTATCGATCATCTCAGTGGTGGTGGTATGGTTATATAACCCGGTTAAACTGTCTCGCGCCATCAAAGAGCGTAAAGCTCGCATCCGCTCAGCCCGAAGTGCAACGGCCGCAACCAGCTCTTCAGGCACCACTGGTTTGGTGATAAAACCCTCAACCCCCACCTGCATTGCACTGAACTGCTTCTGACGATTGGTTTCACCGGATAAGTAGACAATCGGCAGTCCAACATGCTCTGGATACTGGCGAATCAATGCAGCCAGCTCTTCGCCGGTACACTCAGGCATATACACATCCACCAACACCAGATCCGGATTAAAGTCCTCTAAGACTTCAATGACCCGGTTGGGATGCTGCAAGTGACATACCGACATGCCGGCTTCTTCTAGAATCAAGGCGTGATACTGTGCCACATTGGCTTCGTCATCAACGATCACGACTCGATAAGGCTCGTGGACTCGTCGCCCCATGATTTCATCCAGCGCGGCGACCAGCTCCAGCGGGCGCGCTGGCTTCGTGAAATAAGCCCGACAACCGGCCTTCACTGCACTCAAGCGAGCCTGGAAGTCATTACGTCCTGATAACACGATGGCTGGCAAGGCCTGACCAGTAATGAGCTTCAGCTCAGCCAGGGTATCCATTCCCGCTGTGGCACCATGGGGAAAGTGCACATCCATGATCACCGCATCCGGGCGTTGTTGTAACACCGCCTCATGAAAGGTCGCGGTATCCGTAAAACGACAGACCTGATAACCAAAACACTGCAACTGATAACTGAGGTGGCCGACCTGATCAGGTTCATCATCACACACATACACCAGGTTGCGAGACTGACCACTGCCCATCAAGACCTGATCGGTCATTTCAAAGAAAGGCGCTGGCGTCTGGCCCTGATCGCTCCAGTCAGCGTAAGCCAAAATCTGTGCTTGAGACAGCAAACGCCGCTGCAATGCGGTCAGCTGTTCTGACCAGTTGGCCGGCAGGTAGTCTTCCGAGTCGGTGAGTTGCTGGGCAACGGTTTCCGCCTCCTCTGCAATCTCGGCCAGCTCAGAAAACCCGAAGGAGTGCCCTGTGCCTTTCAGGCTGTGAAAGATTCGCTGCAGCTCGATGGCTGCCACACGGTTCATCACAGGATCGGCCTTCAGCAAAGTGAGGTGGCTTTGCATTTCATCAAGACGCGCCGGCAACTGAGCCACAAAGCTCGCTCTTAAACGGGCGATTTTTTCTTGCAAAGAGGGCTTGCTGGGTTTCATTCAGTTTCTCACTTGATATCAGCTCGACGACCCCATGACTTGCGCCACGATCGCTGGTAAGGTCTCGTCCAGGTTAAAGTCTTTCATGACACAGCCACTGAGTAAAGGGGCCTGATCGCGAACCTTGGCCGGGTCATCGCCAGTCAGCAAAATAAATGGCAAATGAACACCCTGTTCACGCAGTTCATTGAACAGTTCGACTCCGCTCACCAGCGGCATGTTCATATCACTGATGATCAAAGCGATCGCGGGATTTTCATTCAGCAGTGTCATGGCAGACATCGCATCTTCAGCCAACAGGGTTTCATGCCCGGCTTCCTGCATCACGGCTGCGCACATCTCCCCTGCTAAAGGATCATCATCAACAATTAAAATCAGCATCCAGGTCTCCTCGTTCTTATTTAATGACAGCGGATAGTCTTTTTTAGCCTAGCAGGGCTTTGAGTGTATCGACCAAACTGGTCTGATCAAAACTGCCTTTCACAATATAGGCATCCGCACCCACTTCGATGCCACGACGGCGATCGGACTCTTTTTCACGTGAGGTCACAATGATGATCGGTCGCGTGGCATAGTCTTCGGTCTGACGCAGTCGAGCAGTCAGGCTAAAGCCATCCATGACCGGCATTTCAACATCGGTCAACACCGCATCAAAGCTTGAAGTCATCGCCTTGTCATAACCATCCTGGCCGTTTTCTGCCAGGGTGACTTCATAACCCCAGGCCTCAAGAACATCCTTTTCAATTTCCCGGGTATTCAAGGAGTCATCCACCACCAGTACTTTTTGACGTGCCTCCTGATCAGCGCCTCGTCGTTGATTCAACCGCACTTTGGTTTGGCGTGCGATTTCCATCAGGTAAGGCACATGGATCAGGCTGACCAACTGGTTATGCCCAGTGGTGACCATGCCTGATACCATGGGTTGCTGACGCAGGTGCGCCGGTAACTGTTTGATCACCAGGTCGCGTTCATCCACCAGGCGATCAATCCGCAAAGCCAGTTTTTCATGGTGAACCTGGGCGATCAATAACAACACACTGTCGGTATGTCGGCGAATTGGGCTGGGTTTAGCTGGCAATGCCAGAAGATCGGCCAAATCCACCACTGGAACAAACTCGTTACGCAAAATCACCGCCTTACGCTGGGCCATATCCACCAGCCCACTTTCTGCGACGGTCACCAGTTCAGACACATACTGGGCGGTAAAACCAAGGATTTCGCCTTGAACCTGAACCAGCAACACGCGCATGACTGCCAAAGACAAGGGCAGTCGAAGAAGAATCTGACTGCCTTTTTCTGGCTGACTACGCAGGCTCACCACACCTTGAAGCTGATCCACTACCGTGCTTTTGACCACATCCATCCCGACTCCACGCCCTGAAAAATCAGTAATCATCTCAGTCGAAGAAAACCCGGGAAGAAAAATCAAATCCATGATTTCCTGTTCACTCAAGGCATCCAGCTGCTCTTGGGTCAGGAGTGCCTTTTTAAGTGCCTTACGACGGATCGCATCCAGACTGATTCCGCGCCCGTCATCTTCAACTGAAACGACCACCCAGGCACCATCCTGCCAGGCTTTCAAAGACACCCGCCCACGTAGAGGTTTGCCCACTTTTTTGCGTTCTTCCGGAGTTTCTATGCCGTGATCCAAAGCATTGCGCAGCAGGTGGATGATGGGGTCAGCCAGTTGATCAATGATTTGTCGATCCAACTCAATTTCTGAACCCAGAATTTTGGCTTCGACTTCCTTACCCAAAGAGCGCGCCAGATCACGAATTAACCGACCGGCTGGATCAAAAATAATACTCAGTGGCAGCATTCGCATTTGCAGGGCCGTATCATGCAGCTCCGTCATCAAGGCTTCTTGTGCCTGCACACGATCACGTAGACGATTGGCCAGATGGCCCAGCTCAGGCTGGTGCAAAGACTGACGCTGAAGCCGACGGGCATCTTCAACCAGCTGGCGCAAGCCAGAGTGGCTGGACACCATTTCCCCCATCAAGCGAATCAGCTCATCCAGACGTGTCAAAGGCACTCGAACGGTATCTCTGGCCTTGAGTTTATCCGGGGTTGTCTCCGCAGTGGACAAGGCGGGGGGGGCTTCTGTTTCTGATTGCGGGCCGGTGTCAGCCGCCTGATCACTGGCCTGCCCTTGAGCCGCCGCTTTAAGCGCTTCACACAGGACGTCATCAGCTGCGGGCAGGCTTTTAGGGTCTCGGCTCTGCGCCAGTGTTTCCGTTGCGCTGGCCATGTTATCCAGGGCGGCATAAATCAAAGCTGCATGTTGAGTGGCATCAAATTTAACACTGCCATCTCGCAGACTGGTCAACAAGTCTTCCAGACTGTGGGCCGTTTGATTGATGCCTTCCAGCTTGAGCATGCGTGCAGACCCTTTCAATGTATGAGCTGCACGAAATAAAAGATTGATCTGCTCGGTAGAAGCAGCACCTGATTCTAACTCCGCCACACCTTGATTTAATACTTCCAGGTGGTCCTTGGCCTCCTCAACAAAACGCAGAAGAAACTTGGTGATATCCAAAGCCATCAACGGGACTCCTTGTCACGATCAGTACTGAGCGCTGCTTTTAAACGCAGCAAGTGGCGCTCGGTCAAAAAAAGAATATCTTTTGCCTGCAGTTGAAAGGGTAGCAAAGCAAAGCCATTCGCCGGTGCCGCACCACCAGCCAGAATTCGCCGCACGGTCAGATAGATCTGCTCAGCACCTTTTAAGTCGCCCTGCACACGCAAGCATTCGGCCAGGTAATAGTGTGCTGGCCAACAGGTCGGTGTTGTGTAAATCACTTTACGAAACACCTGAATTGCGGCGTCATACTCTTCTTGCCACTTATAGGTCAGCGCTTTGACAAACAGAGCATCGACCTGCCAGGCATCCTCATGCAGTAACTCATCCACAAGCTGATGGGCCAGAGTGAAATTCTTATGGTTGGCGCTCAACCAGGCTTTTAATAAAGCCGCTTCACTCCATCGAGCTGACTGATAAGGCGTGTATTGATCCAACAAGCGGATGGCAAGCGCCAGATCATCTTCAATAATATGCTGGCGAATCTGCTCAATACTGGCGCCCGGCTGAGTCAGACGGCTGACCTCCGCCTTATCCTCCACCAGTCGCGGCTGACTCTCAGGCTCAAACCTGAGTGTCACCACCTCAAGGGATTCTGGCGGTACGACTGGCGTAACCGGAGTGCATTTCGCTGGCTGAACAGGCCGAGACACACTCTGCGGTAATAACTGAGTGCCTTTAACAAAGTAGTACTGCCCCAGCTCCTCAACCAGCTGAAAAACACCCAAATCATTAGCCAGGGTTTCTGAACTGCCGAGCACTAAAATGCCATTCGGTTTCATCAACTGAGCAAGGTTTTTCTGTATCTGCTGGCGCGTTTCCGTATCAAAGTAGATAGAAACATTACGGAAAAAAACCAGGTCGTACTGACCCACCTCGTCAGTCACCTTGGGGTTTAACAAGTTGAGTTCAAAAAAGCAGACTCTTTGCTTTAATGTTTCATCCAGCAAATAACCTTTACCACTGGAACGAAAGTATTTATCCCGCAGAGAAGCCGCCAGGGTTCGAAAAGAAAAGGCCGAGTAAGCCCCTTTGCGGGCCTTTTCCAGCACCTGACGATCCAGATCACCGGCATGCAAGGTAAACAGCTGTGTCGCCTGCTCAGGCCAGGCCTCGTTCAATGCAATCGCTAAAGAATAGGGTTCTTCACCGGAGGAGCAGCCTGCACTTAGAATCCTTAACGAGGTCTGGGGAGCCGCTTGAGCTAAAAGCCGTGGAATCAGACGTTTGATCAGCAGATCGATCTGCTGTGGCTCACGAAAGAAGTAGGTCTCGTTGATCGTCAACTGACTGACCAGCTCATCAAAGTCATCGGGCTGCTTTAGGATCAGTCGATAATAAGCATCGAAACCAGAGAGTTTTTTTTGTCGGCAGATTTGCTGCAACGCTTTATTGAGCCTTTCTTCAGCCAGACCATCGAGCTGAAGCCCACAACGCGCTCGGATAAGCTGCTTAAAAGGCTGCAAAGCACTCATGCCTGCTTCTCCCTGGCAAGGGTCAGATAGGCAGTAGGACTGAGAGAGACCGCGCGAGTCAAATTGGCTGGCAACTGATCCAAAGGCAAAACCAGATGCACACCCCCCGTTTCAATGGCCACCTGATTCATGCCAAAGATCACCGAACTGGCTTCATCCTGAGCCAGGGTCACACCACCAGCCTGGTGTAAAGCCAGCATGCCTTGAGCCCCATCCCGACCCATGCCGGTCAGAATCAAACCGATGCCCGCATGACGGTAGACCTTGGCAACAGAAGCCAGCAAATGATCACAGCTGGGGCGGTAAATATCCTTTTCCTGGCGCGCCTGAAGCCTGACCCGATGTGCCGCATTCACCTCCAGATGGCACTCTGAAGGAGAAATATAAATACATCCGGGGCGGATCAACTCGCCTTCTTTGGCGACTCGAACCTCCAACTGGCACAAACCATCAAGCCAACGCGCCATCCCGTCAACAAAACCATCGGACATATGCTGAGCAACCAGAATCGGGGCAGGAAAATCCGCTGGCAAACGAGGCAGGATACGCGCCAGTGCCTGTGGCCCTCCGGTTGATGAGGCAATCGCAACCACTCGCTCAAAATCAGGTTGTGGGACTTGAGTCGATTTAGGTAAAGGCGTTAGTTCAATGGATGCCTGCAGCATCCGATTGCTGCGACGAAACCGGGTAAATACTGAAACACCGGCTAACAAGCGAATTTTTCGCAACAGCTCTTGAGGTTCATCCGAGGTAAAGTCAGGCTTGCCAATCACCTCCAACGCACCGAGATCTAAAGCCTGGCAAGCACGCTGCGCATCGGCCTGACTACTGATCACCAGGATAGGAACCGCCCGCTCATGCATGATCGCTTCAATCGCAGCCATGCCGTCCATGACCGGCATCATCAAATCCATGGTGACCAGGTCGGGTTTTAAATCCGCACACAAACGAACCGCTTCATGGCCATTATGTGCCTCGCCCACGATCTGCATATCATCTTGATCTTCGATCAGACTGCGCAACAAAGCACGCGCCAGACTGCTGTCATCGACGATCAGGATGCGTAGCTTTTTTGCCAAGGTCATCGCTTAGCCTACAGCTGCTCAGACTTTGAGTTGAACTCTTTGACCAGGTCATTCAGGCGTTCTGACATAATGATCATTTCTTCACTGATTGCCGTGATTTCACGCACTGAGCGTGCATTATGGGAGCTGGCAGAAGCAATATCACGCAAAGCAGTGACTACCTGGCTGCTGGCAGTTTTTTGCTGGCGAGTCGATAAAGAGATCTGCTCCGCCGCATTAGTGGTGCGGCTGGCGGCCTGTACCAGTGCGTTGAGGTCTTCTGCCGTCGCAGAGCTGACCTCCATACCCGACTGAATAGAGTTTGCACCTTTTTCCGAAGTGATCACCAGGCGACTGATGGAGTCCTGGATTTCCTGAACTCGATTTTCAATTTCCATGGTCGAATCGGTGACGCTATCCGCCAGACGGCGGATTTCTCCGGCGACCACAGAAAAGCGTTTGCCAGATTCACCTGCGCTGGATGCTTCTAAAGCAGCATTAAATGCGATGAGCTTGGTTTGATCGGCCAGATCATTGATCAGATCCATGACCTTGCTGATCTGCTTCGACTTAGCACCCAGCGCCATGATTTCATCGAGACTTTGCTGATTTTCGCGGTGAATATCAGCCATACGAGCCTGTAAATGCTGCATTGCATCCGCCCCTTTACGACTGTTCTGGAGCGTTAAGTTGGCAACATCCACCACAGACTGAGAGTGATCAGCGATTTGGGTTGAGGACGCAGATAGCTCTTCCATGGTTGAAGTGATCTCTGCGACCGAAGAAGACATCTGTTCAACCGCTGCTGCCATGGATTGACTGACTTCATCCTGAAAATCGCTATTTTTACTCACCAATCCTGCGGTATAGGCAAGGCGTTCGGCAGATTCAGACAGTTGATTCGAGCTTTGCATCATGGCCTGAATGGCCCCTTGCAAACGCTCTAACAACTGGTTGGTTTGCCTGGCCAGATCACCCAGTTCCGACTGATCAGGCACATCAATTCGTGCACTCAAATCCAAAGTACGGGTAATGCCCTGAAGTTGAAGCTGAAAACTGCGCAATGGCCGAGTCAGGATACCGACCAGAGGATAAAGCAAAACCAGAGCGACCAGACCTAAAACCAGTGCGATCAGTAAGGAGGTATAAAGCTGGCGGGTGATGGGTGACATGAACTCCTGCTTGGGTACCTCCACCAGCAAATAGCGCTGTAAATCGGCGACCCAGATCGCGCCCACCAAAAGGGCTTGCCCCTGATAATTGACCTCGGTGACCTGAATTCGGTCTGGATCAAGAATCTCACGTAACGCCCGATGCTCGCTTAAATCCGTGATCAACGCATCTGCCGACGCCACTTCAACTCGCCCGGCGGAGCTCACCAAAGAGGCTCGACCGCTCTCACCAAGGCGATAGTCACTGATCATCTCCGCCAAGTGCAGCATATCCAGGCCAACACCCGCCACCATGACTGGATCACCATCAGGCAAGCGGCTGGCACTGCTATAGTTGACGAACATCTGCAAGCGCTCGCCACTAAACTCATTTGAATCCAGGTTCAACTCATAGGGTGCGCCACTATTGAGATAACGAAAATACCAGCCATCATCGCTTGACTGGCGGAACATTTGGCGCCGGTTTAGCTGGCCGTTTTGATAGTGATGATAAAAAATGCGCTCCCCATCATTAGCGGCGATAAAGACAATTCCCGCATCCAACTGCTCGAAGACTCGAGACATTTCACGTTGCACCTCATCAAGGCCGGCCTCAGGCATTCCTTGACGCACCCAGGTTTCGATATAGGTGTTAGCCGCCAGGTTTCTTGACACTTGAATACTCGGTGCCAGGCGTAACGCAACTTGATCGCCCAGGTGGTGCAGTTGCGCTGGCAATTCCTGCTCAAGAAGGCTTTGAGTTCGACTGGCGGTATAAAAATGTGACTGCAAAGCCAGCAGAAAAAAATTCATCAAGCCTAACAACAGAGCAAAAGCGAGAAAGAGTCGAAGACGAAGAGACAGTTGGGTCCACAAGGTTCGCATAGTTTTTTACCGGCCTGAGTGATAGATACAGGGCCACACCCCCGTGCTATTTATTGAAAGCTAACGATACAAGTCTGTGCAATCAAGTAAAATTTATTATACGGGCATTTTTTGTACGCAATCTATTACAAGGAAAGGAGCTAATGTCACTATTTCAATGTATTCGTAAACTGTAATATTTCCATGAGCGTGTTTAAGGATAGACTCCAAGCTCAACAGGTTGAATTTTCTTCCTGGCTGGAAGAAAAAGACCCTAACAAAGATCCACAAGATCTGGTCTGCGCCCCGCACCTGGTGTGGGGCGCTTCATTTTAAAATGCGCAAACTATTATAAACAGCAAAGCAATAGCATTTTGCAATGCTTAAATTAGCCTTTTTTGATTGGCATTTGGCCAGCGAGTCAGACAAACTAGTCCCATCTGATTAGCCCTAACTGAATCAATGAGGTTCTCAATGCATATCGTCATTTTTGGTCGTCCCGGTTGCCCTTTCTGTGTTCGCGCTAAAGACTTAGCAGAAAAACTGGAAGCAAAAGGTCAAGCCACTTATCGTTACGTTGATATTCATGCCGAAGGTATCACCAAGGCAGATCTGGAAAAAACCGTTGGCAAGCCTGTCGAAACCGTGCCACAGATTTTCGTCGACAAGGCGCATATCGGTGGTTTCACTGAACTGGATCGTTACATCAACGAACTCGCCCTGGCCTGATCCTTTACAGACTGCCAGCCTTGCTGGCAGTCGGACTTATTCCGAATGCTCAGTTATCGACACCGCTTTCATGCCGGCAATTTTGCCGATGTACTTAAACACCTGACGCTGATTTATCTGATTGATTACCTGAATAAAAAAGATAAATCCTATCGACTATTAGACACCCACTCTGGCGCTGGTCGATACCCATTAAAAAGTGCCGATGCTGAAAAAACACAAGAGTTTAACGAAGGGGTTTCCCTGATCTTTGAGCAACGGGTTAAACACCCGACACTCAAAACCTATCGCAACCTGCTTAAAACGCTCAACCCTAATGGCCTCAGCCTTTATCCTGGCTCCCCGTTACTGGCCAGTTTATTGACTCGTCCACAAGACAGGCTGGTCTTCAATGAAATCCATCCACAAGACAGCCAGCGCCTTGAGCAGCTATTCAGCACTGAAAAACGTGTGCAGATTCACCACCAGGACGCCTACGCCCTTCTTAAAGCGACACTTCCCTTTGCAGAGAGACGTGGCCTGATCCTGATTGACCCTTCTTATGAAATCAAACAGGAATATCAACTGCTGCCAGGGGCGATCAAAGAAGCCTTAAAACGCTTTGCAACGGGTATTTATGCGATTTGGTATCCGGTCATCAATCGCCAGAGCACCGAGTCCTTTCTTCGCACGCTCATCGAAGCCGCCCAAAGCCAATCACGTCCCACGCTGCGCCTGGAACACTGCCCGTTACCGGACACCAACGGCCTTGGAATGAGCGGCAGCGGCATGCTGGTCATCAATCCACCCTACACCCTGGCGGATGATTTCCAGCCACTGATGCAAGAACTGCAGGGGCTGCTCACTCAAGGCAAACCTGGCCGGGTGCTGATCAAAAAGACGGACTAACCTAGCGCGCCACCACCTCTGGCAAGTCCGCCCAGTCAGTGGTGTACTCGGGTGAGCGATTGGCCTGGCGCATTGGCCAGGCGGCTTCCTTGCGCGGCAAACCAAAACCCACTTTGCCGCGTCCTTGCTGCTGATTCAACGTATCAATCACCTGCATCAACCGCTCATTACGCGCTTTCTGGATTTGCCGCTCTGGCGTCTCAAACAGCACCTGCTGACGCCGTGCTTTGGACGTCAAATCCATCAGCAACACGCCGGCTTTTTGATAAACATAACCTGGCTGCCATAAACGCCTGAGTAATCGCCGCGCCACCTGAAGCATTTCCGTGGTGTCATCCGTGGGCTGATCAAACTGCCAAACCAGCGATTCACTGAATTGCGGCAAGTCACTGCGATAAGGGTTGGTTCTTAAAAACACGGTCATCGCTGATGTTTCACTGCGCTGAGCACGCAGCTTTTCGGCAGCACGCTGAACGTAGTGCTGCACTGCTTCCAGGCAGTCCTGCTCCAGACGGCAGGGAGAGCCGAAGGTACGCGATACACGCAGTTGCTGACGCCCTTCAGCAGTCGATGCAGCGGGCGTTGCCTCGATGCCACGTAGTTCCAACTGAGTTCGCTGTAACACCACGGAAAAACGTTGTGCGATCCACTCCAACGGCGCCTCACGTAATTGCCAAGCGGTTTCGATGCCCATTGCCTCTAAGCGTTTTGCCAGCTTGGATCCAATGCCCCAGACCTGATCAACCGGGGTGGCTTTTAAAAGGGCTTGTGTGGCC
>SKHR01000246.1 GCA_007116865.1 Marinospirillum sp.
AAATCAGGGTGTCCGGCTTTTTTCAGGTCTGCAAAGGTGGCACGGCGATTACCCAAACGGCGATGAATCAAGTCACCAATCCAGGCATTAAAAAAATCACCCTTGTACCAGCCAAACTCGCGTGCCAAGCGGCGAATATCACGAATGACACCCCAGGAGTCATCCATGAACTGATTAAAATCGGTGGCTTGGAGGATTTGCTTTTGCTCTGCAAGGTCGTAACCCAGCGCATAAATCAACGCATTGATCGCCCCGGCACTGGCACCGCCCACTCGGTCAATATTGGTGAGAATGCCACGGTTATGCAGCACCTGCATCGCACCCACATAAGCGATTCCTTTCACCCCACCGCCTTCAAAGATCAGATTTTTGAATTGAGTTGTCATTTGAGTCGCCTCCTTACGGACTTGTCTCAGTGTAGTTCAATACACAGAAAAAGGGCTTAACAACGCTTAGCTTAAAGTAGCAAGCCCGTTGACCTTGATCAGGTTGTACGCCAAGCTGCTGATTTAGCAAGCCATCTAGCTTGATGTTGACCGGAATCTGCTATGCCAACGCCACCCCAGAAACACCTTTTTGGCTTTACCACTACTGAAGTTCAGGCGCTATTACTGGGTTTGATCGCCACGCTGGCTGGAATCGGGCTGGCGCGTTTCTCCTTTACCCCACTGCTGCCACAATTAATTTTGGCTGGCTGGTTCAGCAGTGAGCAGGCTTTTTTGCTCGGTGCAGCGAATCTGGCCGGTTACTTTGCCGGGGCAGTACTCAGCCTGTTTTTTGCCCGCTACTTTTCGATTATCAGCCTGCTCAAAACCTGTCTACTGCTCATCCTGCTCAGTTTTATTTGTAGCAGTCAGGCGCAGTGGCCCGCCCCCTGGATCACCTGGATCAGCAGCTATCACTGGTTTGCTGGCTGGCGTTTTATCGCGGGTGTCACCGGGGCAATGCTGGTTGTGCTCACACCCGGTTACGTGCTCAGCCAACTCAGAATCGAGCAGCGTGCTTTAGGTGGTTCACTGGTTTTTACCGGTATAGGCATTGGTGCACTGCTTTCTGCCACTCTGATTCCCGCACTGATAGAAGCCAGCCTGAGCCTGACCTGGCAGGCGCTCAGTGGATTGCAAGCGCTGATCACCCTGGCCGCATTTTGGTTGTTATTTCACTTGCGGAGAGCCAGCGAGTCGGTATCAGCGCCTACACGCACCGCTGCGCCAACTCCCGTCTCAAGCGCGCCCGCGATCACTGCCATGGTTGTTTTTGTGATCCTGGCGTATAGCTTCAATGCACTGGGTTATGTGCCTCATACTGTGTTCTGGATGGATTATCTGGTGCGGGATCTGCAGCTTTCAACCAAGGCGTCCAGCCTGCAGTGGATACTCTTTGGCTGTGGTGCCGTGTGCGGCCCGTTTGTGGCAGGCCTGCTTGCTCGACAGCTTGGGTTTCACCCCGCGTTGATCTGGGGATTTGCCCTCAAAGGCGGCGCGATTGCGCTGCCTCTGCTGTCCAGCCATCCGCTCAGCCTTAGCCTGTCATCCTTTGTGGTCGGCCTCTGGGTGCCCGGTTTAGTCGCACTCACCTCTGGGCGCGTTGCCGAGCTGGTCGGCAGCCAGCAGCATCGCCAGTTCTGGTCCTATGCCACCGCTGCTTTCGCCTTGGCCCAGGCATTGTCCGGCTACCTGCTCAGTGGCCTTTATCGAATCACGCAGGACTACCACCTGCTGTTTATGTTTGGTGCAGGCTGCCTGCTGTTCGGGTTGTTGTTGCTGATTGCTGCAGGACGGCGAACCAGAGCGCCTGTCACCCATCCGTCAGATTAAACAACCTTGGTGGCTCATCATGTGCCAGCAGCATCCAACTCAGGGAGTGAAAAAATAGCGGGTGATGTGGAAAAAAACCGGGGCGGCGAAGCAGACGGAGTCCAGTCGATCCATCATCCCACCATGACCACTGATCATGCTGCCCCAGTCTTTCGCACCCAGGCTGCGTTTGACCGCTGACATCACCAGACCGCCCAAGAAACCCATGATCACAATGATCAGAGCCATACCGGCGGCTTGCAACGGGCTGAACGGGGTGATCCACCACATGGCCGTACCGACCAGCACAGCCAGCCCGCCACCCAGCACCAGCCCCTCAAGGGTTTTCGCTGGACTCACCACCGGGGCCACCTTGGTTTTTCCCCACAGCTTGCCGCAAACGTACTGCAACACATCGCTGATTTGAACGATGAGCAACAAATAAAACAGGAGCAGCGCATTCTGGCCGCTGAAACCGGGGATATCGAGGATCAGCAGGGCCGGCACATGGCTGACACAGTAAATGATGACCATCACACCCCATTGAATTTTGGCGGTGCGCTCCAGAAAGTTTTCAGTATTTTGTGCCAGCACCGACAGCGAAGGCAGCAATAAAAAAGCATAAACCGGGATAAAGATTGAAAAGAAGCCATACCACTGGTCATGCACCGACCAATACTGCACCGGCAAAATGACAAAAAAAGCCATGAACAAGGCCCGGTGATCATAAGGGCTGGTCGGGGTCAGCGTCAGAAATTCACGCAAAGCCAGATAAGACATGATGGCAAACAGAACAATCGTGGCCACCGGCCCCAGCAAAAATGCCACTGCAAAGATGCCGATCATCACCCACCAGGCATTCACCCGTTGCTGCAGATTCTCAACCGTCTGTATGCCACTTTCACTGCTCACCCGCTTTTTGAGAATCAAGCTGATGGTCGAAGCCAAAACCAGCAGTACAGCAATACCGGCCATCAGCCAGGTAAACTTTTCCATCGGGGTCATGCAAGATCCTCCACTGCCTGACGGGCACGCGCCAGAAAGGTATTTTTGTCTTCATCCACCCTCAACGACAAAGGCTCACCAAAACGTACCGTGCAGATCAAAGGCACGGGCAAGATGGCCCCTTTGGGCATACAACGATGCAGATTTTCCAGGTAAACCGGCACTAGCTCGACCCCAGGAAATTTTTGCGCCAGATGGAACAAACCCGACTTGAACGCGCCCGGCAAGCGCTGAGGAAGCCGCGTACCTTCGGGAAAAATAATCAAAGAGTCCCCCTGATCCAAAGCATCAATCAAAGGCGTTAACGGATGCTTTTCAGATGTGCGCTGGCGATCAACCAGGACTGCATTCAAACCACGACGCGCCAGATATGAACGCAATCCGCTGCGTCCCCAATAATCCGCAGCAGCCACTGGACGTGTTGTTTTACGCAAGGATGGCGGCATCGCAGACCAGATCGCCAGGGTGTCGATATGACTGGTGTGATTAGCAAAATAAATACGCTGACGCGCACTGGGCTGACAACCCAACCAGCGTGGAGTTGCCCCCACCAGCAGACGCACAAGAAAAACAAGGCATTGAGAAATCAGCACGGTTCACTATTCCTTAGTGGGGTTGGTCAATAACACC
>SKHR01000068.1 GCA_007116865.1 Marinospirillum sp.
AAGGCATCCATCACATAAATATCGCATAGAGCGGCGTACTGACGAGACAGCGCCTCATCATCTTTTTTCTCGCCACGATTAAAGCGCACGTTTTCCAGTAGCACCACTTCACCGGGTGCCACTTCAACGCCCTGCAAATAATCCTGCACCAGACGAACGGGCTGCCCCAGGAGGCCAGACAGATGCGCCGCCACCGGAGCCAGGGAGTTTTCTTCCGAAAAAACGCCTTCTTCTGGGCGACCCAGGTGTGACATCAGCAGAACCGAAGCACCCGCTTGTTGAGCGGCTTGAATCGTTGGCAGGCTAGCGCGAATACGCGCATCAGAGGTCACCTGACCGTTTTTTATCGGGACGTTGAGGTCTTCACGAATCAATACACGTTTTCCGGCCAGAGACAGGTCGGTCATTTTAATAAAGGCCATGCGGGCTCCTTGATGGGTCTATTGTTTTTATTCTACCGAAGCGAACCAAGGTGCTTCTACCTTAAAATGTTCTCGATGCAAACAACAGATCCAAAAGTCTAAATGCGACGATCAGCCGCGACCCAGTTTAAAGCGATATCCAGCATCCGGTTGGCAAAGCCCCACTCATTATCAAACCAGCACAAGAGCTTGACCAGGCGGCGGCCCGACACTCGGGTTTGGGTCGCGTCGATAATGGCAGAACGGGGGTCATGATTAAAATCTACCGAAGCATGGGGTTCTTCGGTGTAACCCAGCACCGAGCTTAACGCGGTTTTACTGGCCTCCTGCAATAGCTGGTTGATGGCCGTGACGCTGGTGTCTTGCTGCAAACACAGAGTAATGTCCATACAGGACACATTCAAAGTGGGCACACGCAAGTGCAAACACTCAATGCGGCCATCCAGGTGCGGCAGCAAGCGGTTGATTCCGCGCGCCAGGCTGGTATCCACCGGAATGATCGATGCCAGGGCTGAACGTGTCAGGCGCAGATCATGCTGATGATAGGCATCCCCCACCGGCTGATCATTCATCACCGAGTGAATCGTCGTGGTCATCCCGTGTTCAATGCCCAGCGCATCGTCCAGCAACTTCAATAAAGGCACCACTGCATTGGTGGTACAAGAGCCTGCCGACACAATACGGTGCTGCGGCAACAAAGCTGCATCGTTGACCCCACAAATGATGGTTGCGTCAACGTCGGCTTCCGCTGGCTGTGAAAACAACAGCCGCTGCGCCCCCGCCTGCAAATGCTGCTCAGCGGTTTTTCGATCACGAAAACTGCCGGTACATTCCAGCAGCAGGTCAATATCCAGCGCTCCCCAGGGCAAGCCCTGAGGCTGATCACAGCACAACACCTTCACTGCATGATCATTGATCAACAACTGCTGATCATCGACTTCCACCCGGCCCGGAAAACGCCCGTGAATCGTGTCATAACGTGTCAGGTAGGCCAGGGTCGGCAAATCAGATAACTCATTGAGCGCAACCAGATTCAAGGCGTCACGACACTCGGACCGCTCCACCCAGGCGCGCAGAATACACTGACCAATTCGACCATACCCATTGATGGCAATACGTGGTTTGCTCAAGGAGAAAAACTCCACCGCAGGCTAACAAAGGCGCTATTTTCACGCATCCAGCCTGAAGTCGCAAACCGGTTTAGTTACTCTGGCCATCTAAGCCCTTATCACAAACAACAACGCCAAGCACTTTGGCTTGGCGTTGTTGGGTCAATCGGGGTGAGTCGATTAGTCGTCAAGCGACTCCAACAGCTCTTCGACGGTGGCAACCACATTCTCAACCGTGAAGCCAAATTCAACAAAAAGCTGCTCGGCAGGCGCAGATTCGCCAAAACTTTCCATGCCAATGATCGCGCCTTCCAGGCCCGCATACTTGTACCACCAGTCCTTATGTGAGGCTTCGACCACCACTCGGGCACCCACCTCTGCGGGCAGCACCGATTGGCGGTAAGCGGCATCCTGCTGCTCAAACACATTGGTTGAAGGCAGACTGACGACACGAATCTGCTTGCCTTGCTTTGCCAGTTGCTCAGCCGCTTGCATGACCAGCGCCACTTCAGAGCCAGTTGCAATCAGGATGGCTTCGGGTTCACCGGTACAGTCTTTAAGGATGTAACCCCCACGGGCAATATTTGCCAGCTGCTCATCACTGCGGGCTTGATGCGGCAGATTCTGACGCGACAGAATCAAAGCGGTGGGGCCGTCTTTGCGCTCCAGCGCGGACTTCCAGGCCACTGCCGTTTCGACCGCATCAGCTGGACGCCAGACACTCATATTGGGCGTGCCACGCAGGCTGGCAATCTGCTCAATCGGCTGGTGAGTGGGGCCGTCTTCTCCCAGACCGATGGAGTCATGGGTAAAGACTTCAATATGCTGCTGCTTCATCAGTGCCGCCATGCGCAGCGCGTTACGGGCGTATTCCATGAAAATCAGGAAGGTCGCACCATAGGGGATGAAGCCACCATGCAGCGCCACCCCATTGATGATCGCTGCCATGCCAAACTCACGCACCCCGTAATGCACATAGTTGCCGCCAGGCGCTTCTTTGGAAATGGATTGTGCGCCCTTCCAGAAGGTCAGGTTAGACGGTGCCAGGTCAGCCGATCCGCCCAGCAGTTCAGGCAGCTTGGGTGCCAGGGCATTCAGCACATTCTGGCTGGCTTTACGGCTGGCGACGGTTTCGCCGGCCTCCTGCAACTGGCGAATATAGGCATCCACCGTGGCAGCAAAGTCCTCTGGCAGATCACCCTTGACGCGACGCTCAAACTCAGCCGCCAGCTCAGGATGGGCCTGACGATAGGCATCAAATTGTTGCTGCCAGGCGGCTTCAGCAGCGGCGCCTTTTTGCTGCGCATTCCACTGAGTTGCAATGTCCTCAGGAATCTCAAAAGGGGCGTGAGGCCAGCCCAGTTGCGCTCGGGTCAGGGCAATTTCATCATCACCCAGGGGCGCACCGTGGCAGTCTTCTTTGCCGCCTTTGTTGGGCGAGCCAAAACCGATAACGGTTTTGCAAATGATCAGCGTGGGGCGTTCTTCATCCTGACGAGCGACTTCAATGGCGGCTTTGATTTCATCCGGCTTATGGCCGTCGGCCTGCAAAACTTGCCAGCCATAGGCTTCAAAACGCTGGGCCGTATTGTCCGTGAACCAGCCCTCAACCTCGCCATCAATCGAGATGCCGTTGTCATCATAGAAGGCAACCAGCTTGCCCAGTCCCAGCGTGCCCGCCAGCGAGCAGACTTCATGCGAAATGCCTTCCATCATGCAGCCATCACCCAGGAAGGTGTAGGTGTGATGATTGACGATGGTGTGTCCGGGGCGATTGAACTGCGCAGCCAGGGTTTTCTCTGCCAGCGCCATGCCGACTGCATTGGCAATGCCTTGTCCCAGAGGACCAGTGGTGGTTTCTACACCCGGCGTGTAACCATACTCCGGATGTCCGGGGGTTTTACTGTGCAGTTGGCGGAAGTTTTTTAAGTCTTCAATCGATACGTCATAACCACTCAGGTGCAGCAGCGCATAAATCAGCATGGAACCATGGCCATTGGAGAGCACAAAACGATCTCTGTCGGCCCAACCGGGATTAGCTGGATTGTGCTTGAGATAATCGTTCCACAGCACTTCGGCAATGTCTGCCATGCCCATCGGTGCACCTGGGTGGCCGGACTTGGCTTTTTGTACGGCATCCATGGCCAGCGCACGAATGGCATTGGCACGATCAAAACGTGAAGTCATGAGTCAAACTCTCCTCGCTGAGGTGTGGCATGAAAAATAGCGGGCTATTTTCACGCATCTTAATTAGACAGGCAAACCACTATTGGCCTGACTGCATTTTTGCAAGCGCTTCGACGCTCACCCGAACAAAGGTTGAGTCCGCTGTCACAGTTAACTGGTCACCGGCCCAAAGCTCACATTTCACCTGAGTTTTGCGACCAACATCGCCCTCAACCCAGGCTTTCAGATAGAGCTCAACGCCCATGGGGGTTGGCTTTAAATAGCGAATATTAAGTGCGCCGGTCACACACTCGATGCGTGGCAAACTGCCAGGCTCGCGATTTTCTGCCCGATAGTGGTAAGCCATCGCAGTCCAGTTAGAGTGACAATCCAGAAGCATTGCCAGATAGCCGCCATAGACCAAACCAGGCCAACCAATAAAATGAGATTCAGGCTGCTTGCGCGCAATCACAAACTCACCGGACTCATCCCAGTAACTTTTAATTTGTAGCCCAGAAGGGTGGGCGCTACCGCAGCCGAAACAGGTTCCATCCGGTGCAGCTATATCTTGCAGTGCTGTGTGTGCGTGAGTCATAAAAGCCTCTGTTCTTGTTTTCTTCGCCACACAAGTTATCACAATCATGGCGGATTTTTCAGCGCAGCGAAAGCGACAAAACACCGCAAATTGCTCACTCTTTTGATTAAGTGGTTTCATGCAGGCTGCGGGCTGGTTAGAATGCCTTACAACGAACCAAACCCAGCATGGAGTCATCCTTGGCATGAGCGAATATTCCCTGTTTACCTCCGAATCCGTTTCCGAAGGCCATCCAGACAAACTGGCAGATCAAATTTCTGATGCCGTGTTAGATGCCATCATTGCCCGTGACAAACACGCGCGGGTTGCCTGTGAAACCCTGGTTAAGACGGGGGTCGCTGTGGTTGGCGGAGAAATCAGCACCTCTGCCTGGGTCGATCTGGAAGAACTGGTACGGGGTGTCATCCGTCGTATTGGCTACACCTCATCAGAGGTCGGTTACGATGGCGACACCTGCGGCGTCATCAACATCATCGGCAAGCAGTCGCTCGATATCGCCCAGGGGGTGGATCGGCAAAAGCCTGAAGATCAGGGCGCTGGTGATCAGGGTTTGATGTTTGGTTATGCCAGCAACGAAACCGATGTTTTGATGCCCGCCCCCATCACCTACGCGCATCGTCTGGTTGAACGTCAGGCTGAAGTCCGCAAAAGCGGCCTGCTCACCTGGCTGCGCCCGGATGCGAAAAGCCAGGTCACCTGCCGTTATGATCAAGGGCGAGTGGTCGGCATTGATGCCATCGTGTTATCCACCCAGCACAATCCGGATGTCAGCCAAAAAGACCTGCAAGAAGCGGTGATGGAGCTGATCATCAAGCAGGTGATTCCAGCGGATCTGCTGCACAAGGACACGCGTTTTCATATCAATCCCACGGGCAAATTTGTGATCGGCGGCCCTGTGGGTGACTGCGGCCTGACCGGACGCAAAATCATCGTCGATACTTACGGCGGCATGGCTCGTCATGGCGGCGGGGCTTTCTCCGGCAAGGACCCCTCCAAGGTGGATCGTTCAGCGGCTTATGCTGGGCGTTACGTGGCCAAAAACCTGGTTGCCGCTGGCCTGGCTGAACGCTGTGAGATCCAAGTGTCCTATGCCATCGGCGTGGCCGAACCCACTTCGGTTTCGGTCAACACCTTCGATACCGGCAAAATCAGTGATGAAAAAATGATCCAGCTGATTCGTGATCACTTTGATTTGCGTCCCTACGCCATCACCCGGATGCTGGATCTGCTGCACCCCATGTACCAGCTGACCGCGGCTTACGGCCATTTTGGCCGTGAGCCTTTTGAAACCCAGTATGACTGGGTGGATAACGATGGTCAGGCCCAGAGTGAGCGCTTCCTCGCTTTTCCCTGGGAGCTGACCGACAAGGCCGATACTTTACGTAGTGACGCTGGACTCTGAAGCCATGACACCGCCCCCCTCCGCTGTGACTGGCGCGCCCAAACTTGCGCCTGTTTTCAGCCTGCTGGTCGGCGGTCACCGTCAGGCTCGTTTGCAGCGCCACTGGCTAAACGGCGATACGGCACGCCTGCGCCAATCCACCTTGGAAGACGATTTAAAGGCCGTCATGCGGTATCTGGCTCAAGCAGCGGAGCAGGCCTTTAACCAAGGCTCGATGGTGTACCTTGAAGAAAACACCCAGTTTCGCCTTATCACAGGGCAGGCGGACGGGGTAGATCAAATGGCTTCTCATCTTGCCAAAGAAACCGGTTACGAGCGCCACCTCCTGGTGCCACGCCATGCCTCAGACGCCCCACGGCCTTTAGCCGCAGGTGAGCGTGGCGTTGCCATGCAAATGACAGCCCCTGATGATCGCCCCGATCTAGATGACAGCCTGCATCAAATGCGCGACCAATTAGCACTGAGCTTTGCTGATTGGGTGATTGCGGTATGGGATGGCAAAGAGCCCAGCTTTTTACAAAGCGGAACAGCCCAGCTCATTCGTGAAGCCTTGCTGCGTCGAACACCAGTGGTTTTGCTTTATCTGGATGGCGCAAAAGACCGGCCCCAAATCATGATCACTCGACCAGAGCGCCTTACCGATGCCTGGCGCGTTGAGGCAGAAGTACTTGGAGCGGGTTCCACTCAACTGCTCTCTGTGTTTGAACCTTTTGATGAATTCAACTCTGAGGCCAAGGCGTTAATTCAAGAGTGGATGGTCGGCCTGCTGCTGCCATTTTTACCTGCCCTCGATCCAAGCTCAACTGAGCGCCAATTACTCCAACGCATACAGCGACAGAAATCGGTCTCCCGCTATGGTTGGCAGTGGCTTCAATGGTGGCTGAAACCTAAGTCCCGTAACAAGAATGAGCCACCACTGGCTTTTTTTGACTGGGTTAAAGGCAGCTGGTTGTGGCTGAACATCATGCTCAACCCACCCCAAAAAAGTCAGCCATTGCGGGTGCTGGAAGCCTTGCAAACCGACGTGCGCGCTTACACCTGGCAGGAGTCTTTGGTCAGTCGTGCCCACGGCTTTTTTTCTTCGCTGGCTAAGCTGGAGTTTAAACGTGCCTGGCTTTCTTTGCGCCGCGCACCTTGCCAGAGCCGTTATCGCCAGGCAATCCACCCAGCCGATGCGATCGCCGCAGAGCATCCGATCAAAGAACCCGCCCTTGAGCAGGTGTTCAACTGGTCCGATGCGCAGGCTCAGGTTTTTTCCAACCGTTATCGTGATGACACCTGGATGATCTACTACGCCGCTGCCTTTGCGGTTTTTTGTGCGGTTGCTGGTGCCATCCACTTGTGGCCGGCACCTAAACAAGGTATTCCATTTATCTGGGTATTGTTAGAGTTTGTGCTGCTGCACTTTATCGTGCGACGGGTTCTTAAGGCGCGCTTCAAGGATTATCACGGTCAGTGGATGAATTTTCGTTTTATTGCCGAACAAATCCGTTACCTACGCCTGGGTTATCCGCTCCTGGTTTTACCCAGTGCTTTTTCTACTCCTGTCTGGGAGCCGCCGCAGACACCGGCAGAAAATTCTTCTCCTATTGAGCTAAAAAGTGCCGAAGCCTGGATTTTACAACGCTTGCTGGTGGCAGAAGGTTTGCCTGAGTCTGCTTCCGGTGGCTCTTGGTACGGCCTCACCGAGCACAACCCGGAAACACTTTCCTATATCCGCAGCGTATTAGAAGAGCACCGTAGTTATTATTTGCGCAGTTACCACAACCTGCACCATGATCATGTTTATCTGCACAAGCTGGCTTTTGGACTTTTCACCCTGACCTTTTTCGCGGTGACCATCCACTTCTTCTACAATCTGCCGGGCATACTGATTTTTACCGCCTTCTTTCCCGCCTGGGGCGCCGCTATTCACGGCATTTTGAGTCAAAACGAAGTGGTTCGCGTCTCCTCAATGGCCGCCCAGGTCTGGCAGGAACTCACCACCCTGACCGAAGCCTTTGATCTGCATGAGCAGATGACCCACCGCTTTGATCAACAGCAAGGCTGGGAAAGAACTCAAGAACTGCGCGAACTGGTCACTGCCGCTGCGAAGATCCTGTCAAATGAAAACCAGTACTGGCGCTCATTGTTCCAGCACAACCACCCCAGCCTGCCAGCTTAATACACTTGCTGGTCAGGTTTTTAGCCGCTGGAAAGCATCCAGCACACGGGCTCTGGCCGCTTGCAGGTCAACAATGGGTGAGGGGTAGTCGAGAGAAGAAAACAGGTCGGTTTCGAGTGTTTTCATTGGAGGACAGTGAATGCGACGATCATCCAGGCCAGCCAGCTCTGGCACATACTGGCGAATGAACGCACCTTTAGGATCAAATTTCTGTGACTGGCTGTAGGGGTTGAACAGCCGGAAATAGGGCGCTGCGTCCGTCCCAGTCGAAGCCGCCCACTGCCAGCCGCCATTGTTTGAAGCCAAATCACCATCGACCAATTGATCCATAAACCAGGCTTCGCCCACCCGCCAGTCAATCAACAGGTGTTTGCTGAGAAACATCGCGGTCAGCATTCTTAAACGATTGTGCATCCAACCGGTTTGCTTGAGCTGGCGCATGGCTGCATCGACTAAAGGAAAACCAGTTTGACCAGCTTTCCACGCGGCCAGCTGTGCGGCCACGGTCTCATCCCGGACATCTCGCCAAGCCAGTTGCTCGGTTTCAGGTTTGAACGCCCGGCTTTTTGACAACTGAGGAAAGCCGACCAGCAGATGACGATAGAATTCGCGCCATAAAAGCTCCGACACCCAACAGCCAGGGCCGGTTTGTTTATCCAGCACCTGATGAGGATATCTCACCCAAACCGCGCTCAGACACTGCCGGGTAGACAAAGCCCCAACTGCCAGCCAGGCAGAAAGCTGGCTGGTGCCCGGCAGGGCCGGAAAATCTCGGCAACGCTGATAGTCCGGCAAGGCCTGATCACAAAACTGAGCCAGACGGGTTAAGGCGATTTCTTCACCCGCAAGCCAACCTTGCAAGGAAATTGAAGGCGCTGCTGGCAGAGGGTCGGCAGTCAGCGAAGTGGTGGCCTGGGGCGTTGGTGCAGGCAGTGGCTGAGGCGGCTGGTTCGCGTACAGCTGCATCCAGCGACGATAAAAAGGGGTGAAAACCGTATAAAAACCTGCCTGCTGAGTGAGCAGTTGGCCCGGCGTTACCAGCACCTGATCGGTGTAACGCTGCACACCGATTCCTGCCGCCTCAAACAGGGCCACAACCTGCTGGTCACGGCAACGTTCATTCCACTCATATTCATCATTGAAGTGGAGTGTCTGGATCTGGCATTGACGCGCCAGCGCCAACAAAGCAGCAGGCACTGCTGCAAAATCCGACAATACCAGGCACTTGAGCGGGATATTGAGTGTTGCCAAGGACTGCGCCACATCGGCCAACTGCTGATGCACCCAGGCTTGGCGGCGCAGTCCCCAGCCATGGGCCTGCCACTGAACCGGTGTAAAAACAAACACCGCAACCACTGAGCCCGCCTGGCTGGCGGCATAAAGTGCAGGGTTATCATGAATTCGCAGATCTGCCCTGAGCCATACCAACTGACGGCTCATCGATGTGTCAGCCCCAGAGTCTGTAGCGCACTGGCATCCAGTCGATCAAGTACAGGCCAAGAACGGCCCAGACCCTGCTTTAACAATGGCGCATAAACTGCAGCCGGTATCTGCGCTGTATTTTTTGGCAAGGCCGGCTCAGGGTGGTCTGTCACCAGAATCAAGCGGTGGGGGTTTAGTCCGTCGAGCAAAGCTTGCGTTTCTTTTGGGGCGCAGGGGTCATCCAGCCAATGCACCACAAAGGGCAGGTCAGATAGACTTAACAAGGCCAGCTGCATCGACCACGCGGGTTTTTGATGACAGGCGTTCAGCAGCACCAACCGCTGCAACCCACTTTGCCGGGCACGGTGATATAGCCTCATGCCAGCCCGCGTACGCACATAACGACTTAACCAAGCACCAGAAGCCGGTGTCAGGTTTTTTTCCTGTAGCAGCGGCAATAGTGCTTTTTCAACCAGCATCCAACCAGGAAAGTCGGCCAAAACCTGAGTAAACCAATGATCTAGTTTTGCTTCATCCCATTCGGCAATTGCCACTTTCAGGGCTTCTAAACGTTCATTCCAGCCTGGCTCAACCTGGTCGGGCGATAAAACCAGGGCCGGGGACTGAATAAGGTCTCCAACCTGACTGACCGGCACGCCCTTTTCTAACCACTGAAGAATACGTTGAATCTGGTCAATATCTTCAGCACTGTAGAGGCGGTGCCCCTTGGGCGTCCTTTGTGGCTGCACCAGACCATAACGCCGCTCCCACGCACGCAGAGTCACACTGGTCACCCCAGTTAACCGTGCCACCTCCCGGATCGGGTAAAACGGGGTGGCGGTGGCTTCGTTACGTGCTTGACTAGACATCAGATATCGTTCCTTGTGATGCGCGGTTGATTTTCGTTCATTTTAGCTCACTCAGCAGCCTGTCGCCCAGTGCGTCCCCTGAGTGCCAGGCATCTTCAACTCGGCTGCCACACCAATAGTCCCCACACAGACCCAAACCCAGTGAGCGATCATAAAAACAGGGCTGACCAACAGGGTGGCGCGTCACCCCATACAGCCAGCGGTGCGCTTCCAGTAAAACCGGCTGGCTTTGTGCACCCGCTGCGCCAAACTGCGCCTGCCACTGTGCAAACAAAAGCTCTGCGACCTGATCAGCTGGGGTCTCCAGGTGTGACCAGGACCAATCGGTTGTCGCTTCCACCACCCAGCGTTGAGCCGTGGTATTTTGTTCTGGCTTGTGATTAAGGCACTCGCAGCGTCGTAGATTTTGACTCGCTGACCGTCTGGCTTCAACGGCAAGCGGCTCAGCCAATACCCAGTAAGCGACCCATAGAGGATCCACTTCCACTGCCTTAAGGCAAGCCTGAGCCAGAGTAGAGTGGGGTTCAATCAAGGGCAGGGCCTGGGCAGCCGGGGTGGCCAGCAGCACCTGATCAAAAGGACCAAATGCTTGTCCAGAGCCAGTCACCAGCTGCCAGGCATCCCCCACTCGATCCAGGCGAATGATCCGCTGGCCGACATACAGGTTAAGGTCAGTCGCCAGCTGCCGTGTCAGAGCGCTCATTCGCGGCTTGCCAACCCAGTGGCCGGGCTGCGGCCATGCACCCAGCCAGCCTGAGTCAACCCAGGACCTGCACGCCTGTTTGAATGGCGCGCTGGTCGCATCAAAGGATTGCGCACCCAGATCAAATGTCAGTCCGTCACGTCGCCGTGACGATAAACGGCCACCAGGGCCACGAGCCTTGTCAAAAATTGAGACCGCAAAACCCGCCTGCGCTAACTTTCTTGCACAGGTCAGCCCTGCCATGCCCGCACCGATGATTGCAATTCTTAACTTATGTGCCATAACTACCCCAGGGATGATTGGGACAAAGGGTCACAGACACTGTACGCACGACCCACCACTACATTACTATACAGCAAACTGTACAAGGCCTATACCATTCACACAAAGGACTGAATCATGCGCCTACTCATGACTGGAGGAACCGGTTTCATTGCTGCCGCCCTCTGCCCCCTGCTTGCCAGCCAAGGGCACACCCTCACCTTATGGACACGCCAAGCCAGCCCTAAGCTGCCTGAAGGCGTCAGCCGAGCAACCCAAAATCTCAGCGAGCTTAAGCCCGGTGATTTTGATGCCATCATTAACCTGGCCGGAGCCGGTATTGCCGACCAACGCTGGACGGCTGAACGCAAGGTTGAGCTATTCACCTCACGCACTCAAACCACTCGCGCCCTGATCGACTGGATTGCCAGCAGCCAAACCCGTCCCAGTGTACTTCTCTCTGCTTCCGCCGTGGGTTATTACGGCGAACAGGGTGATCAACCCATTTATGAAGAAACGGCTCCGGCTCCAGGCTTCACCCACGACCTTTGTCAGGCCTGGGAGACCGAAGCCCTGAAAGCCGAAGCCTTAGGGCTGCGCGTTTGTCTGGTCAGAACCGGTGTCGTACTGGATGCCAGCGGTGGTGCGCTGGCCAAAATGCTGCCCGCCTTCCGTTTTGGCCTGGGTGGCCCCTTGGGCAATGGGCGCCACTGGTTTCCCTGGATTCACCGCCAGGATATCGCCGCCATCTACGCCTGGCTGCTCACCCAAAATACCTTCAAAGGGTCGATCAATGCCTGTGCGCCCAACCCGGTCACTAATCGTGATTTCACTGCCGCGCTCGGAGCTACCTTGAAACGTCCGGCTTTTTTGCCCATGCCCGCCCTGGTGCTCAAGCTCATGTTTGGCGAAATGGCCGAACTGCTGTTGGTCAGCAGCCGAATGCTGCCCGCACGTTTAAATGAACGGGGGTTTGAGTTCACCTATCCGACCCTCAAACCCGCCTTGGAGGCTATTTTGCGTCCTGCTAACCCGCAGTGACCAGAACCCGCACCAAATCCAGGCGCAAACGCGCCTGATTGATGCAGGGTTCTATCTGGTTTTTATGCTGCTGCAAAACCTGTAACGCCTGCTCAGCGCCGGGCGCACCCGCCTGCTGCAACGCGCGAGTACGCGCAATCTCCGGTTCAAACAAAGCATTCATCTGCGTATGGGCCTGCTCAGTCATTGAGCCCAGATAACCCTGCGCCAGGGCATCGGCCTTGGCCAGGCAGTCACGCAAGGCTTGACGGCGCAAACGCACCACATCACGCCCCAGGTGTTTGCGGGCTTTAACCAGTTGACGATTCAAACCGGCAAAACTCACCTTTTCGGCCAGGTTCTGCCCCTGCT
>SKHR01000188.1 GCA_007116865.1 Marinospirillum sp.
CGCAGACGGTTCACTTCTTGTTGGGAGAGAACTTCTAAGCTGCCTTCTGGAGTGACGGTGGCGTTGATCTCAGTGGGTGTTTCATTTTGCTGCTTCATTGAAGTTTTCCTAGTGAATCTTTCTGTGAATGACCTTGGCAAGTTCAGTCGTTCAGTCAGCCCTTTGGTGGCCTGGTGGTTGCATGAACCTCAACAAACCCCAATGCAGGTCAAAAAAACTGCACTTTACCCATTGCCCATGAAAAAATAATGACTTATTGGTCACGCCCGTATTTCTGCTGTTCAAGGCTTTGTTAGTGATCTTTTTGGTGAAACTGCTAGTGCCAAGGTCGAATAGGCTAAAGGAATTATACAGAGTAAAAAAGGCTCACTGAACGATCACACCTATAAAAACAGTAAAGTGACGTCGGTTCCATGTGGTGGTCGGTTCGCCGACTGAAGATTCACAAAGATAATCCATAAAAGGAACTCAAGACGTGCTCCTACAACGCAAACACGGTGAAGAACATCCGTACTGGCCTGCTGGCCCGTTCAAAATTCGCTTGCCTTTCATCCACTATCGCTGGGAAGTGGCAGAAACCGTCCAGGCTTTGGTCATGTTCGTTGTGGCCATGGGGATGATTCCGCTGCTTGAGCGTTACCTTGGTCTGCCTTACGAAGTCGCACTGGCTTTCGTGGTGATCTGTGGTATTGGCTTTATGTTACCTAACCTGCTGGGTGTGCCTTTTGTCCCCGGCTGGATCACCCCGGCTATCCCGGTGGTGCTCTTGTTCATTGGTCAGTATGAAGCAGGCCCGGATGCCATTCGTGCGCTGGTAGCTCTGCAGCTGGTCGTGGCTTTTATTTTCTTGTTTATGGCGATCACCCGGCTTGGGAGTAAGCTGGTCAACAATATTCCCAACTCGATCAAAGCCGGTATTCTGCTGGGTGCAGGTATCGCGGCGATCAGTGGTGAAATTGCCGAAGGTGGGCGTTTGCACACCACGCCAATCTCCTTGGGTATTGGTGGTTTGGTCACCGCCTACGTGCTTTTTTCCTTGTCTTTCCGTGACTGGACTGAAAAACACCGCTGGGCCAAGGTGATTGCTGGTTATGGCATGGTTCCCGGCATGTTGATCACCATGATCATTGGCTGGAGTGTCACTGAATATCCGCTGCCAAGTGTGGAATGGGGCATCAATGTGCCCGCTTTTGGTCAGATTTGGGCCTACCTGCCTTTCTCGGTTGGCTTCCCCGGTGTTGAGCTGCTGATTGCAGCCATCCCAACGGCGATCATTGCTTATATCATCGCTTTTGGTGACATCATTGTTGGTCAAAGTCTGTTGAAGCGGGTTGACCACCTGCGCCCAGACGAGAAAATCGAAGTGAACGTGGATCGCGTGCACCTGGTGACCGGTATTCGTAACGTGATGCACTCCTTCTTTGCTCCCTACCCTGGTCTGGCCGGCCCGTTGTTTACCGGTGTTATGGCAACCATTGCTGAGCGCTACCGTTATGGTCGCGGTGCCATGGACACCATCTACTCGGGTGCCGGTGTGTTCTGGATTGTCGGTTTTATCGCGCTCTTCCTGCTGCCGCTGGTGACGCTGTTCCGTCCGGTACTGCCGATCGCCTTGTCGATCACCCTGTTGATCACTGGTTACCTGTGTATTGCTGTGGCTGTTGAGCAGATCGACAATGCCACCTCAATGGGTGTGGCGGGTGTCATGGGTGTGGTACTGGCCACTCACGGCGCTGCCTGGGGTCTGGGTATCGGTTTGTTGATGTTCCTGGTGATTGAGTACCGGGGTCGCAAGCAAGCCAGTGAAGACTCTGAAGAGCCGATCCATGTGGAGGACAATATGCCTCACGAGGATGACGAGCCGGAACCGAAACCGAAGTCTTAACACCTTTTTTTGAACCTGACTTGCCCGTGGAGATCGCGGGCTTTTTTATGTCTGAGCAGCACGCAGGGGAGCGGTCACGGTCACTGAGGCCACACCAACCTGTTTGAGTGCATGTGCTGCCCAGTGCAGGGTGGCACCGGTGGTCATCACATCATCCACCAGTAGCAGATGGCGGTTGGCGAGTGTACTTGAAGCACGAAAGGCCCCTTTAGGATTTTTCCAGCGATCTTGCTGACTCAGCCCTTGCTGTGATGGGTGGCATTGAGTGAGGATCAGCCCCTGAGGTAAAAACGGGCGATTCATACATGCCGCCAGGTTTTTTGCCAGCCAGGTTGGGGCATGCAGGTGGCGTTGACGGACACGGCTGGGGTTGGCCGGAATGCACAGCAGCGCGTCCACGGGCGTCTGTTGTGATGTGTGTTTGAGACCGTTGAGCATCAAATCGATGAACAGCTGACCGGCGTTACGATCTCCCTGGTATTTAAAACGCAATAACAGCTGATCCAGTGGTGGCTGGTAACGCCAGAATGCCCAAGCCTGGTCGTAGGCGGGTGGATGCAGATGACAGCGGCTGCAATGCCCATCAATTGACTGGAAAGAAAAACGATCCAGCGGCTCCTGGCAGTGGCTGCAAGCCAGAAGATTCCGTGGGAGTTGACGCTGGCAGGTGCGACACAGGTCTATCCCCCTCCGGGTCGGCTGAGCACAGATCAGGCACTCACCGGGCAGGATGCAGCGTAGGCGTCGAGCCTGTTGATATAATAGCCATGAACCAAGTGTCATGCTCACCTCCCTGTTGGCATGCGGACTTTATAAGCTATTGACTTGTAAAATGCGTTCGTTACAATGCGGCCTTCACAAATCGTGATTCTACACGCGGACGTGGTGGAATTGGTAGACACGCCAGATTTAGGTTCTGGTGCCGTAAGGTGTGAGAGTTCGAGTCTCTCCGTCCGCACCATCAATTAAGAAAAATCCAGCCAGTCCTCGCGATGACACTCGGCTTAGTCATTGCCCCTCATTTTTATGTCATTGCACCCGCTCCTTTTATTGTCATTGCGAGCGCAGCAAAGCAATCTCAACCAGATCGCCACGTCGCTCCGCTCCTCGCGATGACACTCGGTTTAGTCATCGACGCTCCTTTTTATTGTCATTGCGAGCGCAGCGAAGCAATCTCAACCAGATCGCCACGTCAGTTTCATATATATTTTTGGTGTCCGACAGTCGAGGCCGGACACGGTTTTACATTAAAGCTGAGATTGCAGGTAGTTTTTTAGCCCCAGACGCTTGACCAGTCCGAGTTGTTTTTCTAACCAATAGGCGTGGTCGATTTCAGTATCATCTAACATCTGCTGCAGTACTTGGCGAGTGCCGTAGTCCTGTTCTTTTTCGCACAGGGCCATCACGTCACGGAGTTCTTTCACCACGGCGTATTCCAGTGCCAGGTCGCTTTCCAGCATGCTGACCACGTCCTTGCCGATGTTCAGGGGAGCGCGTTTGGACAGGTC
>SKHR01000179.1 GCA_007116865.1 Marinospirillum sp.
ATTTTTCCAAAAGATATTCGCGCACCTCGTAGCCATGCAGCGTGCCTTGCTGATACTCAATACCGCTGATTTCAGGATTTTCAAGCTGCTGGGTATCAAAGCGAACCAGTTCTTGCTGAATCTCTGTGATCGGCGCTAGCTTGATCGATCTTTTTACCCATGCGACCACTGTATCCACACGATGCTGCAAGCTAGGCGCTAGCCAACCCTTAGGCTTGGTGCGATTATCAAAACGCGCAGGACGATAGCGCAGTTGATTTCTGCGTCTGCGTCTAAAACCACGGCGCTGCTCTAGCGCTTGCTTGACCTGAAAGCCGCGATGCACCAATTCAAACAAGCAAAGCACAGCTTGGTTTTCAGGCTTGTCTGAATCTGCTCTTATTACAGCCAAGCCTGTTTTTTTGCTGCCAGGGTCTATTTTGATCTGCAAAGGCTGAAACACGGAGTCAGCAGCCAAGCGATCTTTTAGACGAATCGTGAAAGGGCGTGTTTTGTGGACAACAGCGCGACCACAGCTCAACAGTTGCCGCGCTCGTTTTTCCGAGCAGGGCATCAGTGGCGCTTTGCGCTTGTCCAATACAAAAACCGCCATTTTTCACTTCCTTCTTCAAAACACAGCCCTTACGGGCTCTAGTAACGCGGAGCTTGCGCCCCATCTCCCCTCGGGAATGTCAGCAACCGGCTCCCATCCTAGGGATGGCGAACAGAGCCTTCAGCGCTTTACCTTTCGCTTGCATGACCCTGTCCTTCTAGAGCAGCGAACTGAGGAAGCATTCGCTGGTAGGTCTTGGCGACCTGTCGCTAACGTAGCGGGTTGGTTACCGCTTTCCCTGGTCAACCTAGCCTGCTTTCACAAGCTCCTGCCTTCAGGCAGGGGGAGTTGACGTTGCTTTCCCCCCATAACTCTGCTTAAAGTCGGCATACACCTCAGCCTGAATAAATGTCTGCAAGGCTTCAACCACCTGAGCACGCGCTTCTTTTTGTTTCTGGTGCAAAACAGCGGTCAACCCATGCACTGCCGCGACTTGCGACTGGGCTGCCTCTTCATGCGCCCATTGGGCTAAAAAGGTCTGCTGTACCGAAAAATCGTTAAAGTCCCCAAGAATATTTTGCAACTGCTTGAGTGCGGACACCTGGCGTTGGATCTGTTTTTTGGGGTAAAGATCGGCAAAGAAGTCCAACAAATAGCGCAGCTTTTTACAATCAATGCGCAATTCATGCACCTGTTCATCGGGTGTACTGGCGTCGATATGAGTCGCTTCAGCAACAATGCGGCTATAGGCTTTCCAAAGCTTGAGGTCGGCCACTGGTCCTAACGGCTTCACTGAGAGAGATGTTTCATGCAAGGGTGCTGCACTGAAAAAATCCTCTAACCACTGAGCCTGCTGCTGATACTTCCGTCCCAGCAAAGAGGAAGCAACAAGCCGGTGCTGACGTGCGCGTTCTTTACTGATATTGCGAAACAGGCGATCCAAACCCGCATGGAAGGTTTCAGGCAGCCAGTCACGAAAAGTGCTTCTTTGCAGCAGGAAGACGTCCAGATCGCGTAACTGATTGGTCGGACGAGCCAGATCAGCCAAGTGAGCCTTCACCTTCTGCTGCATCTCACTGGGCAGCACCTTTTTCAACAGGCTGAATATGGAACGCAAGCGGCGCAGGTTAACGCGATACTGGTGCAAAAACTCGGTGTCGGTATCCGCCATAATACCTGGCTCATAACGCCGAACCTGAGAAAACAGCAAAGCCGCTGTCTGACGCAGATTCGTTTCAACTGAAGCCTCTGCTTCTAGCGGCAAGGGGTTTGGCAGGCATTCTTGATGCGGCTGAAAACCACAAACCGCCAACACATCCTGCGTTGACTCTGCAGGCTGCAGTCCATCCAGCCAACCCGACAAACAAGCGTAGACTGTGCGCGCATCTGCAGCATATCCACGCAGAGGCTGCAAACGAATCAGGTGGCGAAAATAGTGCGGGGTTTCTTCATGATCGGCGCGACGAATCACTTGCTGAGTCAGCTCGACTCGCGCCCGAACCTTGCCTTCATCATCGCGACAGGCCAGCAGGGTCTGAGACTCATCCAGATGAACTCTGGGCAAAAGCGCTCTAACCCCAATGCGTTTACTGAGATGATCGGCTAAAGCAGATTCAGGCAAATCCCACCAGAAAACCGGTGGGCCATCCAGCGAGTTCAGTTGCCATTCACGCTTGGGCGTAACGAGCAGCAAACCACCGGATTGTGGACTTGAATGAGAACCCACCCAAAACAAGGTTTCCTGCTTGGTGGTCAAGTGCCAATCAAAGTCATCCAGAAGTGTACGTGTCTGTTGCGTTGCCTGCTCTACACTGACTTGGTAAAACAGGGTGTCCAATCGTTGCCTGACCTCTTCTGGTGTTGGCATATCCGCCAACACCCAAACAGATTCTGACAGGGTTTTCATGCGCTATCCTTTGTAACCGAGCATCCAGCGTTATTATTTTAGGTTTTGACTCGCAACAGTATGGCATAAATCACTGGAACGGCAACCAAAGTCAGCAGCGTTGCAAAGGCCAGACCCGCCATGATGGTCACCGCCATGCTGGCAAAAAAAGCATCAAATAACAAAGGCAGCATACCTAAAATGGTGGTGCTTGCGGCCAAAAAAACCGGACGCAAACGACTCACACAGGCATCACTCAACCCCTTGATCGCGTCCGTGCTGGCCGCAATTTGCTGATCAATTTCATCGACCAGCACGATGGCGTTTTTCATCAACATCCCTGAAAGACTTAAAAAACCCAATAAAGCCAAAAACCCGAAAGGCAGCCCGGTGACAAACAAGCCCGCCACCACCCCAAAAGCCGCCATCGGCACAACCAGCCAAATCACCAGAGCCTGACGCAGGCGCCCAAACAGCAGCACACTGATCACCCACATAGCGATAAAGCTGATGGGCAGTTGCCCGATCAAGGCTGAACGGGCATCTCCGGCCACTTCATGCTCACCCCCCCAGCTCAGTGAATAGCCCAACGGCAGACTCATCGTTTCAAGTCGGGGTTGTAACTGGTCTAAAAGTTCAGCGGCTGAGAATCCAGGGCCTGGCTCTGCCTGCACGGTCAAAGTCCGTGAACGATCACGTCGATGGATCAATGCTTCTTCGCTACGCAGTTCAAAACGCTCAACCACCTGAGTCATTGGAATATAGGCTTTTTCCATGGGACTCCAGATCATGCGTTCATCGAGCCGATCCAGATCCAGGCGTTCTGCCTCCGGCAAACGGGCGATCAAGGGAATCCGATCCTCCCCTTCACGATAACTGCCCGCACGCACCCCCTGAGAAGAAAACATCAGCGCCTGAGCCAGATCCTGACGACTGATACCTGCGTGTCTGCCTCGCTGCTCATGAAAAA
>SKHR01000140.1 GCA_007116865.1 Marinospirillum sp.
CTAAATTCGGGTGAATTATCACTTAGGGTAAGTCCATGATTCTGGATCTTGATGTGGGTAATACCCTGACGAAGTGGCGGATGAAACGCATCGACTCTGGTCAGATAGTTGATCGTGGATCTGTCTGGACACGGGATCGCTGGGAGGACTCAGATGCTGTGCCTGACTTTCGCGATATCAAAGTGATGCGTGTTTCAAACGTGGCTGGAAAGGAAGTCGAGGCGGAAGTTGAACGCATCTCAAGGCGTTACCGTGTGCCCATGCATTTGGCGCGCTCCACTGAGCGTTTTGCAGGAGTCACCAATGGGTATAAAGTGCCGGGCCAGCTAGGGGTGGATCGCTGGCTTGGTGTGTTGGCGGGATACCATGTGTTTGGAGGCTGTTGTGTGGTTGATTGTGGCAGTGCAATCACGATTGATTTTGTGCTTGAGCAGGGCGAGCACCTAGGTGGGTTCATTTCTCCTGGCATTCGCTTGATGAAGGAAAGCTTGAAGCTGGGCACCAGAAATGTCCCAGTAGATCCAGATGAGTCGCATGAATGGTTGAGTGCACCAGGGCGCTGTACTGCTGAAGCGGTCAGTCATGGAATTTATTTGGCGGCCATCGGTCAGATCAAAACGGTTTATGAGCAGGTCAGTCAAAAAACAGCGACGCAGTTGCCAGTGATTCTGACGGGGGGGGATGCCGGTCTGATTGCTAGTGGAATTGGAGTGTCACAGGTCTGGCCTGACATGGTTTATGCGGGATTGGAGCTGATGTTTCCAGTCAGTGCGTCGGAGCGCCAGGGGGTGCTGTCGGGTGCCCCAAGTGCTTGTCCTTAAAAAAGTTGTTGCACTGCCCGGGGGTGGCTGTTAAAGTGGCCGCCGTTGTCGGGAAGCGAGTAAAAATCGCTTGACACGCGGCCTCAAATATCTATAATTTGTCGCCACGCTGGAGGGGTTCCCGAGTGGTCAAAGGGAGCAGACTGTAAATCTGCCGCGCGAGCTTCGAAGGTTCGAATCCTTCCCCCTCCACCAGTTTCAGCGGTTAGCGGGCATAGTTTAATGGTAGAACCTCAGCCTTCCAAGCTGATGACGCGGGTTCGATTCCCGCTGCCCGCTCCAGGATTGGCTCATGTAGCTCAGGGGTAGAGCACACCCTTGGTAAGGGTGAGGTCGACGGTTCAAATCCGTCCATGAGCTCCACGAACAAGTTTGGATTGTCCAGCCTGTCGTGTTGCATGCCGATGCTTAAAAAGTAAATTTGCCAGATTTAGGCCAGTAGCTCAATTGGCAGAGCAGCGGTCTCCAAAACCGCAGGTTGGGGGTTCGATTCCCTCCTGGCCTGCCAATCTTCCCCAGATTGGTTTGAGTCATATTCCAATATTTAGCTGCAGCGAGGAGAATTTTCTCTGATGAAAGCAAAAGCCGAAGCTCAGCCAGCTAGACTGGACGGTATGAAGTGGGCCGTCGTTGTACTGTTAATTGCAGTTGCGGTCTTGGGTAATGGGTACTTCTCCGATGAAGCTTTGCTTTATCGGGTGATTGGCGTTGTCGTTTTGGCTGCGGGGGCGGGTTTTGTGGCGTTGCAAACCATCAAGGGGCAGCGCTTTTTGGTCATGGCTAAAGAGGCGCGTACTGAGCTACGTAAGGTGATCTGGCCGACTCGCCCTGAAACCACGCAGACGACTCTGATTGTTCTTGCTGCAGTGGCGATTGTGGCCTTCCTGCTATGGCTGATTGATTCATTCCTCAGCTGGATCATTCAAAGCCTGATTTACTAGGAGAACTCTGATGGCCAAGCGCTGGTACGTGGTACATGCCTACTCGGGCTTTGAAAAGCAGGTCATGCGCTCTTTGCAAGAGCGAGTAAAGCTCAAGGAGATGGAGTCTGATTTCGGCCAGATTCTTGTGCCCACCGAGGAAGTGGTTGAAATGCGCGACGGTAAAAAGCGTCGTAGTGAGCGCAAGTTCTACCCAGGTTATGTGTTGGTCGAAATGGAAATGAATGACGCGACCTGGCACCTGGTTAAAGAAACGCCCAAAGTCCTTGGTTTTATTGGTGGTACGCCAGAAAAGCCCGCGCCGATCACGAGCAAAGAAGCCGATCAGATCCTGCGTCGTGTTCAGGATGGGACTGATAAGCCGCGGCCCAGAACGATGTTTGAACCGGGTGAGGTGGTGCGAGTACTTGACGGTCCCTTTGCCGACTTTAATGGGGTGGTCGAGGAAGTGAATTATGAGAAGAGCCGTCTGCATGTTTCGGTTCTGATTTTTGGACGTGCCACTCCCGTCGAGCTGGAGTTTGGTCAGGTCGAAAAAGACTAAGCAGTTTCGTCGCTTGTTGCGACAATTAACCGGGGAGCCTTTTGGCGCTACTACCCATTAGGAGTAAAGCATGGCTAAGAAAGTACAAGCCTATATCAAGCTGCAGGTTGCAGCTGGTAAGGCAAACCCAAGTCCACCCGTTGGTCCTGCGCTGGGTCAGCATGGCGTAAATATCATGGAGTTCTGTAAAGCGTTTAACGCCCAGACTCAAGAGCTGGAAGCTGGCCTGCCAATTCCAGTTGTGATCACAGTTTACAGTGACCGCAGCTTTACCTTCATCACTAAGACGCCGCCCGCCGCTGTATTGCTGAAAAAAGCCCTGGGCCTCAAGTCTGGATCTGCTGAGCCTAACAAGAAAAAGGTTGGCAAGATCACTCGTGCGCAGCTGGAAGAAATTGCCAAGACCAAAGAGCCCGACCTAACAGCGGCCGATTTGGATGCTGCGGTTCGTACGATTGCGGGCACTGCGCGCAGTATGGGTATTGATTCGGAGGGCGTGTAAATGGCTAAGCTCACTAAGCGTCAGAAGCTGATTGCAGAAAAAGTCGATCCGAACAAGGCATACAGCATTGAAGAAGCTGTGGCTCTGCTGGCCTCTCTGCCTGCCGTTAAGTTTAAAGAAACCATCGAAGTGGCAGTCAATCTGGGTGTTGATCCCAGAAAGTCTGACCAGGTCGTTCGTGGTGCCACGGTTCTGCCTAATGGAACCGGTAAATCTGTCCGTGTGGCGGTTTTTGCCCAGGGCGCTGCTGCTGATGCGGCTAAAGAAGCCGGTGCAGACTTGGTCGGCATGGATGAACTGGCTGAACAGGTCAAGAAAGGCGAGATGAACTTTGATGTGGTCATCGCTGCGCCTGATGCCATGCGCGTCGTTGGTCAGCTGGGCCAGATTCTCGGCCCTCGTGGTCTGATGCCTAACCCCAAGGTTGGCACGGTCACTCCCGATGTGGCGACTGCGGTTAAAAATGCCAAGGCGGGTCAGGTGCGTTTCCGTACCGACAAGAATGGCATCATTCACGCTGGCGTTGGCAAAATCGATTTCAGCGCGGATGCGATCAAAGGCAACATTGAAGCACTGTTGGCCGATTTGAAAAAGCTGAAGCCCTCTTCATCCAAGGGTATTTACATGAAGAAGGTTTCACTGTCGACTACCATGGGTCCAGGCCTGACGATTGATCAGTCAAGCTTGACTCTGTAAACCTCTTTGCGGATCCGGCCTTTGGCCGGATTCCCGTCAAAGACCGCAGGTGCCCTAGGCTTAATTTCCTGCGCAGATGGATGACCGCCTCTCTGATGTCGGTCCAACCATCAAAAGACTCCGGAGACGGAGGGTTGGAAACCGGGAAAGCCATCGCTTTCCATAATAGGAGCAAGTTAACGTGGCAATTGGTCTGAAAGACAAAAAAGCAATCGTCGCTGAAGTGAACGAAGCTGCCAAAGTTGCTCAATCTGTGGTCGTTGCAGACTCACGTGGTGTCACTGTTGCGGCAATGACGGAATTGCGTAAGCAAGCCCGCGCCGAACAGGTTCAGCTGCGTGTTGTTCGCAACACCCTTGCTAAGCGTGCATTTGAAGGCACGACTTACGAGTGCTTGAGCAATGAGTTTGTCGGTCCTACATTGATCGCTTTTTCGATGGAGCACCCTGGGGCAGCAGCGCGTCTGTTCAAAGAGTTTGCGAAAAATCAAAAAGCGTTTGAAGTAAAAGCACTGGCCTATGAAGGCGAGTTGATTCCTGCCAAGGATATCGACCGTCTTGCCAGTCTGCCGACTTACGAAGAAGCCCTGGCCAAGCTGATGGCAACAATGAAAGAAGCCTCTGCTGGCAAGCTGGTTCGTACTCTGGCTGCTTTGCGCGACAAGAAACAGGAAGAAGCCGCCTGATCAGGCTGGCTTTGTTTATCGGTAACGAACGAATTATTCAATTTTAGGTAAAAGATCATGGCACTTACGAAAGACGATATCATCAATGCAGTTGCTGAAATGTCAGTCATGGAAGTTGCAGAGCTGGTTTCTGCAATGGAAGAAAAATTTGGCGTTTCTGCGGCAGCAGCCGTTGTTGCTGGCCCTGCAGCTGGCGGCGAAGCCGCTGAAGAACAAACCGAGTTTGACATTGTTCTGACTTCTGCTGGCGACAAAAAAGTTAACGTTATCAAGGCGGTTCGTGAAATCACTGGTTTGGGCCTGAAAGAAGCCAAAGCGATGGTTGATGGTGCGCCTGCAACCGTTAAAGAAGCAGCTTCTAAGGATGAAGCAGAAGCGGCTAAAGCGAAGCTTGAAGAAGCTGGCGCTACGGTGGAACTGAAGTAATTCTTCTGCAGCGCAAGCTGCAAAAAAAGTGGCTGGTGGCGTTCGCGCCGCCGGCCTTTTTCTGTCTCAGGCGGGTGTTGAGGCAGAACCAGGATCAAGGTGACACCTGCCGTACAGGTGAAGCGACCCTCGTGGTCTGACTTTCTGGTGAACAAACCGGGGAAAACTGATGGCTTACTCCTATACAGAGAAAAAACGCATCCGTAAGGACTTCAGCAAACTTCCACAGGTCATGGATGTGCCCTATTTGCTGGCGATCCAGCTGGATTCTTACCGCCAGTTCTTGCAAGAGGACACTAACGACGAAGCGCGCGCTGAAACTGGGCTGCATGCGGCCTTTCAGTCCGTATTCCCGATTGAGAGTTACTCTGGTAATGCCGCATTAGAGTATGTGAGCTATCGCCTGGGTACCCCCGGTTTTGATGTTAAAGAATGTATTTTGCGTGGGGTGACCTATGCTGCGCCTTTGCGTGTCAAAGTGCGCTTGGTCATCTACGATAAAGATTCGCCTAACAAGGCGATCAAAGATATCAAAGAGCAAGAAGTTTATATGGGTGAAATCCCCTTGATGACTGAGAACGGGACTTTTGTCATCAATGGGACTGAGCGAGTGATCGTGTCACAGCTACATCGCTCGCCCGGTGTTTTCTTTGATCATGACCGCGGTAAAACTCACTCTTCTGGCAAGCTGCTTTATTCTGCTCGGATCATACCTTACCGTGGCTCCTGGCTGGATTTTGAATTTGATCCTAAAGACATGCTGTTTGTGCGGATTGACCGTCGCCGCAAACTCCCAGCGTCAATTTTGTTACGTGCGCTGGGTTACAGTGCAGAACAGATTCTGGAAATGTTCTTTGAAACCAGTTGCTTCCATGTTGAGAAGTCAGGTTTCACTGTGGATCTGGTGCCATCGCGCCTACGTGGCGAGACCTCTTCTTTCGAGATTCTCGATAAAAAAGGCGAAGTGCTGGTCGAAAAAGATCGTCGCATCACCCAGAAACATATTCGCCTGATGGAAAAAGCGGGTATCAAGCGCTTGTCCGTCCCGGCTGAATATATCTATGGCAAGGTGTTGGCGCGTGACATGATCGACCCTGCTTCAGGTGAACTGATTGCCGAGTGCAATACCGAAGTCACTGAAGACCTGCTCAATAAGTTGGTCGAAGCCAAGATCAAGTCTTTTGAAACCCTGTATACCAACGAACTGGATTGTGGTCCTTTTGTTTCGGACACCCTGAAAATCGACCCCACCCGTTCACAACTAGAATCCCTGGTCGAAATTTATCGCATGATGCGCCCAGGTGAGCCACCCACCAAGGAAGCAGCGGAAAGCCTGTTTGGTAACCTGTTCTTCTCCGAAGAGCGTTACGACCTGTCTGTTGTCGGGCGGATGAAATTCAATCGCCGTCTGCGCAAAGAAGAAGACACTGGCTCCAGCATACTGACACATGAAGACATCATTGATGTCATGCGTGAACTGATCAGTATTCGTAACGGTAAAGGTGAAGTGGATGATATTGATCACCTGGGCAACCGTCGTATCCGCTCAGTGGGTGAAATGGCAGAAAACCAGTTCCGCGTTGGCTTGGTTCGAGTTGAGCGTGCAGTGAAAGAACGCTTGTCACTGGCTGAAAGTGAAGGCCTGATGCCCCAGGACTTGATCAATGCCAAGCCCGTTGCCGCTGCCGTGAAAGAGTTTTTTGGCTCTAGTCAGCTGTCTCAGTTCATGGATCAGAACAACCCCTTGTCTGAGGTCACACACAAGCGCCGAGTTTCGGCTTTGGGCCCAGGCGGTTTGACGCGTGAGCGGGCTGGTTTTGAAGTTCGTGACGTACACCCAACCCACTATGGCCGTGTCTGTCCGATTGAAACACCTGAAGGTCCAAACATTGGTTTGATCAACTCTTTGGCAACCTATGCGCGGACTAACTCTTATGGCTTTCTGGAAACGCCTTACCGTAAGGTCATTAATAGCAAGGTGACCGATGAGATGGTGTACCTCTCCGCCATCGAAGAAGGTCAGTACGTCATTGCCCAGGCTTCTGCCGGTGTCAATGCGAAAAATGAGTTGATCGATGACTTGGTTCAGGTGCGTCATAAGGGTGACACCACTTTTGTGACCCCGGATCAGGTGACTCTGATGGATGTTTCACCGCGCCAGGTGGTTTCAGTCGCGGCCTCGTTGATTCCCTTCCTGGAGCACGATGATGCTAACCGTGCCTTGATGGGATCGAACATGCAGCGCCAGGCCGTACCGACCTTGAAGGCTGATAAGCCGTTGGTTGGTACTGGTATGGAGCGTTTTGTTGCGCGTGACTCCGGTGTGTGTGCGGTTGCTCAGCGGGGCGGGGTGGTGGATTCGGTTGATGCTTCTCGTATTGTGGTGCGCATCAATGAGGATGAAGTCATAGGTGGCGAGGCAGGGATCGATATCTACAACCTGACTAAGTACACCCGGTCTAACCAGAACACCTGTATCAATCAACGCCCGATTGTCAAACCGGGTGATGTGATTCAGCGTGGAGATATTTTAGCGGATGGCCCTTCTGTTGACATGGGTGAGCTGGCGCTGGGTCAGAACATGCGCATTGCCTTCATGCCCTGGAACGGCTTTAACTTTGAGGATTCGATCCTGGTTTCTGAGCGGGTGGTGCAGGAAGACCGCTTCACCACGATCCATATCCAGGAGTTGACCTGCGTCTCGCGTGATACCAAGCTGGGCTCAGAAGAAATCACTGCGGATATCCCCAATGTGGGTGAGTCTGCACTGAGCAAGCTGGATGAGGCGGGTATCGTTTACATCGGTGCTGAGGTAGGCCCGGGTGATATCCTCGTTGGCAAGGTAACGCCAAAAGGTGAAACCCAACTGACACCAGAAGAAAAACTGCTGCGTGCGATCTTTGGTGAAAAAGCATCGGATGTGAAAGACACCTCTTTGCGCCTGTCTTCAGGCATGAAGGGCACGGTCATCGACGTTCAGGTGTTCACCCGTGATGGTGTTGAGAAAGACAGTCGCGCCATCGCCGTTGAGCAGATGCAGCTGGACAAGGTTCGCAAGGACCTGAAAGAAGAGTTTCGTATTGCTGAAGAAGCCACCTTCATCCGTCTGCGTAATGCCCTGGTCGATCAGCCTGTCAATGGCGGACCTCAACTGACCAAAGGCAAAAAAGTCAGCGCTGACTATCTGGATGAGCTTGAGCTGAGCCAATGGTTCAAACTGCGCATGCAGGATGAAGCACTGAACGAGCTCCTGGCTCAGGCGCAACAGCAGTTGGAAGAGCGCAAGCAGGACATGGAAGCCAAGTTTGAAGATAAAAAGCGCAAGCTGCAGCAGGGCGATGATCTTGCCCCAGGTGTGCTTAAAATCGTCAAGGTGTATGTGGCCGTGAAACGTCGCATTCAGCCAGGCGACAAGATGGCGGGCCGTCACGGTAACAAAGGGGTTATCTCGGCCATCATGCCGGTTGAAGATATGCCCTACGATGAAGCCGGTGTACCGGTTGATATCGTGCTCAACCCCTTGGGTGTACCCTCGCGGATGAACGTTGGTCAGGTTCTGGAAACCCACCTGGGTCTTGCGGCCAAAGGTCTGGGCGATAAGCTGACAGTGATGCTGGCAGAAGAGCGCAAAAACCAGGTTACTGAGATTCGTGGCTTCCTGGAGCAGGTCTATAATCAGATTGGCGGCATGAACAAAGAGTCTTTGGATTCTCTCAGTGATGATGAAATCATCGATCTGGCACAGAACCTGAAAGGTGGCGTGCCAATGGCGACTCCCGTTTTCGATGGCGCCAATGAGAAAGAAATCAAAGCCATGCTTGAGCTGGCAGGTCAGCCGCGCTCAGGCCAGATGGACCTCTACGATGGCCGGACTGGCGACAAGTTCGACCGCCCTGTCACCGTTGGTTACATGTACATGCTCAAGCTCAACCACCTGGTGGATGACAAGATGCATGCGCGTTCAACCGGCTCTTATAGCCTGGTCACGCAGCAGCCTTTGGGTGGTAAAGCCCAGTTTGGTGGTCAGCGCTTTGGTGAGATGGAGGTTTGGGCGCTGGAGGCTTATGGTGCCGCCCATACACTGCAAGAAATGCTGACGGTTAAATCGGACGACGTGAATGGCCGGACCAAGATGTACAAGAACATCGTGGATGGAAACCACAAGATGGAGCCAGGCATGCCTGAATCCTTCAATGTTCTGATCAAAGAAATTCGTTCCCTGGCGATCGATATCGACCTGGAATACTGAGCGCCTTCGGTGTGAGAGCGGGGAATGCCTTGACTTTAGGGCAAGCGAAAAGACAGTACTGGCAGGGGCTTCCCTGTCAGTACGCCAACAGGAGCTGCGGCTGATGAAAGACCTGGTGAATATTTTGCGTACTCAGGGGCAACCTGAGGAGTTTGAATCTCTTAAAATCTCTTTGGCCTCACCGGACATGATTCGTTCTTGGTCCTTCGGTGAAGTTAAAAAGCCGGAAACCATTAACTACCGTACCTTCAAGCCGGAGCGTGACGGCTTGTTCTGTGCCAAGATTTTTGGCCCAGTCAAAGACTATGAGTGTTTGTGTGGCAAATACAAGCGCATGAAGCATCGCGGCATCATTTGTGAGAAGTGTGGCGTTGAAGTCACCCAGGCCAAGGTGCGTCGTGAGCGCATGGGCCACATTGAGCTGGCATCACCGGTTGCGCACATCTGGTTCTTGAAGTCCTTGCCTTCGCGCATTGGCCTAATGCTGGATATGACGCTGCGGGATATTGAGCGAGTGCTCTATTTCGAAAGCTTTATTGTCATCGATCCAGGCATGACCACGCTGGAAAAAGGTCAGTTGCTGAATGACGAGCAATATTTTGATGCACTAGAAGAATTTGGTGATGACTTCGTTGCTCTGATGGGTGCAGAAGCGATCCAGGAGCTGCTTAAGGATATCGATCTGAATGACGAGATCGAAACCATCCGTGAGGAAATCCCACAGACCAGCTCAGAAACCAAGCTGAAAAAGCTGACCAAACGCTTGAAGATTCTTGAGGCTTTCCGTGACTCCAACAACCAGCCTGGCTGGATGGTGATGGAGGTCTTGCCAGTACTGCCACCGGATTTGCGGCCATTGGTTCCGCTGGATGGTGGTCGTTTTGCTACTTCCGACCTGAATGACCTCTATCGCCGGGTCATCAACCGTAATAACCGCTTGAAGCGTCTGCTGGAACTCAGCGCACCCGATATCATCGTGCGTAATGAAAAACGCATGTTGCAGGAAGCGGTGGATGCACTGCTGGATAACGGCCGTCGCGGTCGGGCGATCACCGGTAGCAACAAGCGTCCGTTAAAATCCCTCGCCGATATGATCAAGGGTAAGCAGGGGCGTTTCCGTCAAAACCTGCTGGGTAAACGCGTCGACTATTCTGGTCGTTCGGTCATCACCGTGGGCCCGACCCTGCGCTTGCATCAGTGCGGTCTGCCCAAGAAGATGGCGCTTGAGCTGTTCAAACCCTTTATTTTTGCCAAGTTAGAAGCCCGAGGTCTGGCAACGACCATCAAGGCGGCGAAAAAGATGGTTGAGCGTGAGCTGCCCGAGGTTTGGGATATTCTGGCTGAAGTCATCCGTCAGCATCCTGTCCTGCTGAACCGTGCGCCTACTCTGCACCGCCTGGGTATTCAGGCGTTTGAGCCTGTGTTGATCGAGGGTAAAGCGATTCAGCTGCACCCTTTGGTTTGTGCGGCCTATAACGCTGACTTTGACGGTGACCAAATGGCGGTTCACGTGCCCCTGACCCTTGAGGCTCAGCTGGAAGCGCGTGCGTTGATGCTGTCGACCAATAACGTCTTGTCGCCTTCTAACGGCGAGCCAATCATCGTACCTTCACAGGACGTGGTACTGGGTCTTTACTACATGACCCGCGAAAAAGTCGGTGCCCTGGGTGAGGGGCGTATGCTCAGCGGTATTGATGAGGCCGAGCGGGGTTATGCCACCGGTCACCTCAGCTTGCATGCACGGGTCCGTGCACGGGTTGAAGAAACCGTGAAAGAAATTGAAGGCGAACCGATGAGCCGCACCTTTATTGCGGACACCACGGTTGGTCGTTTGCTGCTGTTCCGGGTGCTGCCCAAGGGCTTGCCTTTTGAACTGGTCAACCTGCCGCTGACCAAAAAAGCGATTTCACGCCTGATCAACGAGGCCTACCGCCGTGTCGGTCTGAAAGATACGGTGATTTTTGCGGATCAGTTGATGTACACCGGCTTCCGTTATGCCACCTGGTCTGGCTGTTCGATCGGTGTCAACGACTTCGTTATTCCTGAAGAAAAAGCCAGCATCGTGGCCGAGGCCGAGGCCGAGGTCAAACAGATTGAACAGCAGTTTGCTTCCGGTTTGGTGACTCAGGGCGAGAAGTACAACAAGGTGATCGATATTTGGTCTAAAGCCAATGACAAGGTTGCCAAGGCGATGATGGCGGGGATCTCTAAAGAGAAGGCCGTGGATCGTCAAGGGGTTGAGCATGAGCAGGACTCTTTTAACAGCGTCTTCATCATGGCAGACTCAGGTGCGCGGGGTTCTGCGGCCCAGATTCGTCAGTTGGCCGGTATGCGCGGTCTGATGGCCAAGCCAGATGGCTCGATCATTGAAACCCCGATCGTGGCGAACTTCCGTGAAGGTCTGAATGTACTCCAGTACTTTATTTCGACCCACGGCGCACGTAAGGGTCTGGCCGATACCGCCTTGAAAACGGCCAACTCGGGTTATCTGACTCGTCGTTTGGTGGATGTGGCGCAGGATCTGGTTGTTACCGAAGAAGATTGTGGCACCGAAGAAGGCCTGGTCATGCACCCAATCATTGAGGGTGGAGACATCATCGTGCCGCTGTCTCAGCGTGTGCTGGGGCGTGTCGTGGCTCAGGATGTGGTTAGTGCTGAAACCGGTGAGGTGGTGATTCCTAAAGATACGCTCTTGGATGAGAAGTGGTGTAATCGTCTGGACACCCTGAGTGTGGATGAAATCATTGTCCGCTCCGCGATCACCTGTGAAACCCGTTTTGGTGTGTGCTCCAAGTGTTATGGCCGTGACCTTGCGCGTGGCCACCAGGTCAACGTGGGTGAAGCCGTTGGTGTCATCGCGGCCCAGTCGATCGGTGAGCCAGGCACCCAGTTGACCATGCGGACCTTCCACATCGGGGGTGCGGCTTCCCGTGCCTCGGCGGCGGATAGCGTGCAGGTCAAACATGGTGGCAGCATCCGTTTCCACAACCTTAAGGTGGTGGATCGTGATGATGGCAAACTGGTGGCCATTTCACGTTCGGGTGCCCTGGCAGTTGCCGATGCTCAAGGACGTGAACGTGAATACTACAAGCTGCCTTATGGTGCTGAAATCAGCGTCAATAATGGCGAAGCGGTGGAAGCGGGTCAGATCGTTGCCAAGTGGGATCCACACACGCATCCCATCGTGGCTGAGGTGGCCGGTCAAGTACAGTTCGCTGATATGGAAGATGGCATCACCATCAACCGTAATATCGATGATTTGACGGGTCTGTCTTCGATTGAAATCATCGAAACCCAGCACCGTCCGGTCGCCGGTAAAGACAAGCGTCCGATGTTGCTGCTGCTGGATGCCAAGGGCAAGGAAATCACACTGCCCGGCAGCCAAACGCCCGTGCAGTACATTCTGCCTGGCAAAGCGGTGGTCACGCTGGAAGACCGAGCACAGGTCAAGGTTGGTCAGATCATTGCGCGGATTCCGCAGGAAACCGGCGGTAACAAGGATATCACCGGGGGTCTGCCTCGCGTGGCGGACTTGTTCGAAGCGCGTAAGCCCAAAGAGCCTGCGATTCTGGCCGAGATCAGTGGCACCATCTCGCTGGGCAAGGAAACCAAGGGCAAGCAGCGTATTGTGATCACGCCGAATGATGGTGGTGATCCAACCGAGATCCTGATTCCCAAGTGGCGTAAGATCAACGTGTTTGAAGGTGAAACGGTTGAGCGCGGCGAGGTGATCTCGGATGGCCCATCCAACCCGCATGACATCCTCCGTTTGCTGGGTGTCAGTGAGCTGGCCAAGTACATCACCAATGAAGTGCAAGAGGTTTACCGCCTCCAGGGTGTTGTGATCAACGATAAGCACATCGAGGTCATCGTGCGTCAGATGCTGCGTAAAGTTGAAATCCTTGAAGCCGGTGACTCAAGCTTTATTGCGGGTGAACAGGTTGAATACTTCAAGGTGATTGAAGAAAACCAGCGTCTGAATGCGGACAACAAGTTCGCAGCGCGTTTCGAGCGTCTGCTGCTGGGTATTACCAAGGCATCTTTGGCGACCGAATCGTTCATCTCGGCGGCTTCCTTCCAGGAGACCACACGAGTACTGACCGAAGCGGCCGTGACCGGCAAAAAAGACTACTTGCGTGGCTTGAAAGAAAACGTGGTTGTTGGCCGCTTAATACCGGCTGGCACCGGCCTGGCTTATCACTCACAGCGTCGTCGCCGCCGTGAAGAGCAGGCAGCAGTACTGGCAGGTCCAAGTGCCAGTGAAGTCGAAGCGGCTCTGACTAGTGAGCTTTCGGCTTTGGACCAGGGCGAAGACTAAGTGAAAAGGGGGTGTTCAATGCGGACACCCCTTGACCTCTTGCCTCGTCTGACCGTAGAATGCGCTTCCTCAAAAGAGGGGATAGGTGCGTCTATCCATTTTGTCTGTTGAAAAAAGGGCCTGGATTGTTTCAGACCCGTTTATGGAGCTTGCATGGCAACAATTAATCAGTTGGTACGTAAGCCGCGTAAGCGGAAGGTAGCCAAGAGCGATGTTCCTGCTCTTCAAGCCTGCCCGCAACGTCGTGGCGTTTGTACCCGTGTGTATACCACTACACCAAAAAAACCTAACTCGGCACTGCGTAAAGTTTGCCGTGTGCGTCTGACCAATGGTTATGAAGTCACTTCCTACATCGGTGGTGAAGGTCACAACCTGCAAGAGCACTCGGTTGTTCTGATTCGTGGCGGTCGGGTAAAAGACTTGCCTGGTGTGCGTTACCACACCGTTCGGGGTGCGCTGGATACCTCTGGTGTTCAGAACCGTAAGCAAGGTCGCTCCAAGTATGGTGCGAAGCGTCCCAAGTAATCAATTTATTATTAACGTCTGATAAGAGTAAGGCTGAGTGAGATCTCAGAGTTACCTGAAGACCGTTTTGAGGGCTTATCATGCCAAGAAGAAGAGTTGCCGCCAAACGTGAAGTGCTTCCTGATCCTAAGTATGGAAGTGATCGCTTGGCGAAGTTTATTAACCACGTGATGGAAAGTGGCAAAAAATCAGTGGCCGAGCGTATTGTGTATGGCGCTCTGGACAAAGTGGAAGAACGCACCAAGAAAGATCCCCTGGAAGTTTTCGAGCAAGCACTCGAAGCTATCCAGCCACTGGTTGAAGTAAAATCACGTCGTGTTGGTGGTGCCACCTATCAGGTGCCTGTAGAGGTTCGTCCTTCTCGCCGTACCGCGCTGGCCATGCGTTGGTTGGTTGATTTCGCGCGTAAGCGTGGTGAGAAGTCGATGGACTTGCGTTTGGCGGGTGAAATGCTGGACGCCGCTGAAGGCAAGGGTGCTGCAGTCAAGAAGCGTGAAGATGTGCACCGCATGGCTGAAGCCAACAAAGCCTTCTCACACTACCGCTTCTAAACTCAAGGGAGGCCCAAAGTGGCACGTAAAACTCCAATTAATCGTTACCGTAACATTGGTATCTGTGCACACGTTGATGCGGGTAAAACCACAACAACTGAGCGCGTACTTTATTATACCGGTGTCAACCATAAGTTGGGTGAAACGCACGATGGTGCGTCGACCACCGACTGGATGGAGCAAGAGCAAGAGCGCGGTATCACCATCACTTCTGCTGCAGTGACCACCTTCTGGAAAGGCATGGATCACCAGTTTGAAGAGCACCGTGTCAACATCATCGACACCCCGGGGCACGTTGACTTCACGATTGAAGTTGAGCGCTCCTTGCGTGTTCTGGACGGTGCAGTCGTGGTTTTCTGTGGTTCTTCAGGGGTTGAGCCTCAGTCTGAAACGGTTTGGCGTCAGGCGACTAAGTATGAAGTCCCGCGTCTGGTCTTTGTGAATAAGATGGACCGTTCTGGTGCGGATTTTGAGCGTGTTTTGGGTCAAATCAAAACCCGCCTGGCTGCGACCCCGATCGCTATTCAGCTCAATATTGGCGCAGAAGATGAGTTCGAAGGTGTGATTGATCTGATGCGCATGAAGGCCATCTACTGGAATGAAGCAGACATGGGTATGACCTATGAGCTGCGTGATATTCCAGCAGAGCTAGCCGAGAAGGCTGAGCAGTATCGCGAGCAGATGATTGAGGCGGCAGCCGAAGCCAATGAAGAGTTGATGGACAAATACCTCGAAGGCGGTGAGCTGTCAGTCGAGGAAATCAAAGCCGGTTTGCGTCAGCGCGTCATCAATAACGAAATCGTTCTGGCGATGTGTGGCTCTGCCTTTAAGAACAAAGGCGTTCAGGCTATGTTGGATGCGGTTGTTGAATATCTGCCTGCGCCCGATGAAGTGCGTGCGATTGAGGGTGAGCTGGAGAACGGTGAGGTGGCCACGCGTCCTGTCGACGACAAAGAGCCCTTCGCAGCCCTGGCTTTCAAAATCGCAACCGACCCCTTCGTAGGAACCTTGACGTACATTCGGGTTTACTCTGGCGTGCTGGAAACTGGCTCCGCTGTGTATAACTCGGTCAGACAGAAAAAAGAGCGGATCGGCCGTTTGGTGCAAATGCATGCCAACAACCGTGAAGAGATCAAAGAAGTTCGCGCGGGTGATATTGCCGCCTGTGTGGGCCTGAAAGATGTCACTACCGGTGATACGCTGTGTGATATCAATAACAAGATTGTTCTTGAGCGCATGGAGTTCCCTGATCCGGTGATTTCGGTTGCGGTTGAGCCAAAATCGAAAGCAGACCAGGAAAAAATGGGTATTGCCTTGGGTAAACTGGCCCAGGAAGATCCTTCTTTCCGCGTGAAGACTGATGAAGAGTCGGGTCAGACTATCATCTCAGGTATGGGTGAGCTGCACCTGGATATCATCATCGACCGGATGCGTCGTGAGTTTAAAGTTGAAGCAAACATTGGTAAACCGCAGGTTGCCTACCGTGAAACGATCCGTAAGGGTGTTGAGCAGGAAGGTAAATTTGTTCGCCAGTCAGGTGGTCGTGGCCAGTATGGTCACGTCTGGCTGAAAATCGAGCCTTTGACTGACAAGGGTGAAGATGGCGAAAAAACCTACGAGTTTGTCAATGAAGTCGTGGGTGGTGTGGTGCCGCGTGAGTACATTCCTGCAGTGGATAAAGGCTGTTACGAGCAGCTGCAGAATGGTGTTCTGGCCGGCTACCCAATGATCGACGTTAAGGTCACCATCTATGATGGTTCTTACCATGACGTTGATTCGAACGAAATGGCCTTTAAGATTGCCGGCTCTATGGCAATCAAAGAGGGAGCCAAAAAAGCAGGTGCTGTACTGCTCGAGCCGATGATGAAGGTCGAAGTGGTCACCCCCGAGGAGTACATGGGCGACGTCATGGGCGACTTGAACCGCCGTCGTGGTCTCGTGCAAGGCATGGACGATTTGCCCTCAGGCAAGGTCATTCGTGCCAAGGTGCCGCTGGGCGAAATGTTTGGTTATGCAACCGACCTGCGCTCTGCGACCCAGGGTCGTGCTAGCTACTCTATGGAGTTCTCTGAGTACTCAGAGGCGCCAGCTAGCATCGTTGAAGCCGTTATTAATCAGAAGTAATTTTAAACTCTGCCGTTAACTGAAGAGGTTATCGTTGTGGCTAAAGAAAAATTTGAACGTAGTAAACCCCACGTAAACGTTGGCACCATTGGTCACGTTGACCATGGTAAAACCACTCTGACTGCTGCTCTGACTCGCGTTTGTGCTGAGGTTTGGGGTGGTTCGGCCGTTGCTTTTGATGGTATCGATAACGCGCCTGAAGAAAAAGAGCGTGGTATCACCATCGCAACTTCACACGTAGAGTATGAGTCTCCTACTCGTCACTACGCGCACGTCGACTGTCCTGGTCACGCTGACTATGTTAAAAACATGATCACTGGTGCGGCACAGATGGATGGCGCGATCCTGGTTTGTTCTGCAGCGGATGGCCCGATGCCCCAGACTCGTGAGCACATTCTGCTTTCACGTCAGGTTGGCGTACCTTACATCGTTGTGTTCATGAACAAAGCCGACATGGTTGACGATGAAGAGTTGTTGGAGCTGGTTGAGATGGAGATCCGTGATCTGCTGTCTACCTATGAGTTCCCTGGCGACGACACCCCAATCATCATCGGTTCTGCGTTGATGGCTTTGGAAGGTAAAGACGACAATGAAATGGGTACCACCGCTGTTAAGAAGCTGGTTGAAGCCCTGGACAGCTACATTCCTGAGCCTGAGCGTGCGATTGACAAGCCTTTCCTCATGCCAATCGAGGACGTGTTCTCTATCTCTGGTCGCGGTACGGTTGTGACGGGTCGTGTAGAGCGCGGTATCGTCAAGGCCGGTGAAGAAATCGAGATTGTTGGTATTAAAGACACCACCAAAACCACCTGTACGGGTGTTGAAATGTTCCGTAAGCTGCTTGATGAAGGTCGTGCAGGTGAGAACATTGGTGCACTGCTGCGTGGCACCAAGCGTGATGACGTTGAGCGTGGTCAGGTACTGGCTAAGCCAGGTTCGATCACTCCTCACACTGTCTTTGAAGCAGAAGTTTACGTTCTGTCTAAAGACGAAGGTGGTCGTCACACGCCTTTCTTCAAGGGCTACCGTCCTCAGTTCTACTTCCGTACCACTGACGTGACCGGAAGCTGTGAGCTGCCAGAAGGCGTCGAGATGGTCATGCCTGGCGACAACGTCAAGCTGGTTGTGACTTTGATCGCGCCAATCGCGATGGAAGATGGTTTGCGTTTCGCGATTCGTGAAGGTGGTCGTACCGTTGGTGCTGGCGTTGTTGCCAAAGTCATCGAGTAATTGATCCCTGAGCATTCGGTTAGAGGGCCTCTCGTTTGAGAGGCCCTCTTTCTTGTAAATATTCGTTTGACAGGCGTTGTTTTGCAGCACTATAATGCTGCTCCTTTTTTGGTGCAGCCGTGGCTGCATCGTGTGTGTCCGTATCGGAGCATTGAATAATGCAAGACCAAAAAATCCGTATTCGGCTGAAATCGTTTGATCATCGACTGATTGATCAGTCTGCGCTGGAGATTGTTGAGACAGCCAAGCGCACTGGTGCTCAGATCAAGGGTCCGATTCCTCTGCCGACTCGTAAAGAAAAATTTACTGTGCTGATTTCTCCGCACGTAAATAAGGATGCTCGTGATCAGTACGAGATCCGCACTCATAAGCGAGTGCTGGATATCGTCGAGCCAACTGAAAAAACAGTTGATGCTCTGATGAAGCTCGAACTGGCTGCTGGTGTTGATGTGCAGATCAGCCTGGGTTGATCTGTCGCTCGTAATGCGTGGTTCGCGTCGTGAGGCGCCATACAATTGAGAGAGTGGAATGCCCTGGAAAAGGCAGCCATAGCGGGTGATAGCCCCGTACACTGATAGGAGACATGAAATGGCTCTTGGTTTGATCGGTAAGAAAAGCGGTATGACCCGCATTTTCACCGAAGACGGCGTTTCTATACCCGTCACCGTGATTGAAGTCACGCCAAATCGCGTTACCCAGTTGCGCACCCCTGAGGTCGATGGATACTCAGCTGTGCAGTTGACTGTGGGCGAGCGTAAGGCCAAGCATTTGACTAAGGCGCAAGCTGGTCACTTTGCTAAAGCCAAGGTTGAGGCGGGACGTACTCTACGTGAGTTTAGAGTTGATGCAGGTGTTGAATTGCCTGAAGTTGGCTCTGAGCTGAGCGTTCAGATTTTCGAAGCTGGTCAGTTGATTGATGTGACCGGCACCTCTAAAGGTAAGGGCTTTCAGGGCCCAGTCAAGCGCTGGAACTTCAGTACGCAAGACGCTACCCACGGCAACTCACTTTCCCACCGTGCACCGGGTTCGATTGGTCAAAACCAAACACCGGGTCGCGTTTTCAAGGGCAAGAAGATGGCTGGCCAAATGGGTAATGAGCGTATGACCGTTCAGTCCCTGGAAATTGTGCGTGTTGATGCAGAGCGTCATTTGCTTCTGGTTAAAGGTGCCGTCCCCGGCGCAACCGGAAGTGATGTGATCGTGCGTCCCGCAGTCAAGGCTCGCAGCTAAGAGGAAAGCGATCTATGAACCTGAATCTAGCCGGAGCACAGGGTACTGTTGAAGTATCTGATGCGACCTTTGGAAAAGAGTTTAACGAGTCACTTGTTCATCAGGTGGTCGTCGCTTACTTGGCGGGTGCTCGTCAAGGAACACGTGCGCAAAAGTCTCGTGCTGAAGTCAGTGGCGGTGGTAAGAAGCCTTGGCGTCAGAAGGGAACGGGTCGTGCGCGTTCTGGTACTGCGACCTCTCCAATCTGGCGTAAAGGTGGTGTCACCTTTGCTGCTAAGCCGCAAAACCACAGCCAGAAAGTGAACCGCAAAATGTATCGTGCAGCGATGCGCTCAATCCTCTCAGAACTGGCTCGCCAAGAGCGTCTGGTTGCTGTCGAGTCAATGAGTGTTGAGGCGCCGAAGACTCGTTTGTTGGTCAATAAGTTGGCGGAAATGCAGCTGGACAAGGTGTTGATTGTCACTGCTGAGATGGATGTCAATTTGTACTTGGCTGCCAGAAATCTACCGAATGTAGAAGTCATTGAGGCGCAGTCTGCTGATCCGGTCAGCCTGATTGCCTACGATAAAGTGCTGGTGACTGTGCCTGCGCTGCGTCAGTTCGAGGAGAGATTGGGATGAACCAGGAGCGCGTATTTAAAGTGCTGCTCGGTCCACATATGACCGAGAAGGCCGCTGTGCTGGCAGATGCAAAAAGCCAGTATGTGTTTAAGGTGGCTTCTGATGCGACCAAGCCTGAAATTAAAAGGGCTGTAGAGCAACTGTTTGATGTGAAAGTCGACTCTGTCCGCGTGGTCAACACCAAGGGCAAAACACGACGCACACTGCACGGTCTCGGTCGTCGTAAAGGTTTCCGCAAGGCGTATGTCAGCCTGGCGGAAGGTCAAGCGATCGATTTCGCTGATGCGGAATAAGGCAAGGGGTTGAATCATGGCAGTCATTAAAGCTAAGCCGACTTCACCCGGTCGCCGCCACTTGGTTAAAGTGGTGAACAAGGATCTGCACAAGGGTGCGCCTTATGCGCCTTTGCTGGATACCAAGCGTAAAACGGGCGGCCGTAACAATAATGGACGTATCACAACGCGTCACATTGGTGGTGGTCACCGCAAGCACTACCGCATCGTCGATTTCAAACGGAATAAAGATGGTGTGCCAGGTGTGGTTGAGCGTCTGGAATATGATCCAAACCGTTCAGCTCATATCGCGCTGATCAAGTATATGGATGGTGAGCGTCGCTACATCATTGCACCTAAGGGTTTGCAAGCGGGCGCAAGCATCCAGTCTGGTATGGACTCACCGATCAAGGTCGGTAACTGCATGCCATTGCGTAACATTCCAGTGGGCTCCACGGTTCACTGTATTGAAATGAAGCCTGGCAAGGGTGCGCAGTTGGCACGTTCTGCTGGTGCCTCAGCTCAGCTGGTCGCACGTGAAGGGGCTTACGCCACTCTGCGTTTGCGCTCCGGTGAGATGCGTAAGGTGCTGGTCGACTGCCGCGCTACGCTGGGCGAAGTTGGTAATAACGAACACAGCTTGCGCGTTTTGGGCAAGGCCGGTGCGAGTCGCTGGCGCGGTGTTCGCCCCTCTGTTCGTGGTATGGCGATGAACCCGGTTGACCACCCACATGGTGGTGGTGAAGGCCGTAATAAAGGTAAGCAGCCAACAACGCCTTGGGGTGTACCAACCAAGGGTTACAAAACTCGCAAAAACAAGCGCACGAATCATTTGATTGTTCGTCGCCGTAAAGCGAAATAACGAATAAGGGGATACCGCTGTGCCTCGTTCACTGAAGAAAGGTCCTTTCATTGACCTTCATCTGCTGAAAAAAGTGGAAGTTGCGGTCGAAGGCAACGACAAAAAGCCAATTAAAACCTGGTCGCGTCGTTCAATGATCATTCCAGATATGATCGGCCTGACCATTGCTGTCCACAATGGACGCCAGCATGTACCGGTTTACATCACTGAAGAGATGGTCGGTCACAAGCTGGGTGAATTCGCTGCTACCCGCACTTATCGCGGCCATGCAGCTGACAAGAAAGCCAAGCGCTAATCCGGGAGGTCATGATGGAAGTAGCCGCTAAATTGCGTGGTGCCCGCATGTCTGCACAGAAGGCGCGCTTGGTTGCTGATCAGGTGCGTGGCAAGAAGGTTGCGGATGCATTGAATCTGCTGACCTTCAGCCCTAAAAAGGCTGCCAGTGTGGTCAAGAAGGTTCTCGAGTCTGCGATTGCGAATGCTGAGCATAATGAAGGTGCAGATATTGATGAGCTGCGTGTCTCTACCATCATGGTAGATGAAGGCATGACCATGAAGCGCATTAAACCGCGTGCAAAAGGTCGTGCAGATCGCATCTTCAAGCGCACTTGTCATATTACTGTCAAAGTTGCAGACCGGTAAGGAGTTACCCGATGGGTCAGAAAGTCAATCCAACAGGCATTCGACTGGGTATCGTCAAGGATCATACCTCTAACTGGTATGCCGAAGGCGCTGCTTATGCCGATAAGCTAAACAACGACTTGCAGGTGCGTAGCTTCTTAGAAGAGCGTCTCAAGCAAGCCGCTGTCAGCCGCATTCAGATTGAGCGTCCTGCCAACAATGCTCGCATTACCATTCACACTGCCCGCCCAGGCATCGTGATTGGTAAAAAAGGCGAAGATGTTGAGCGCTTGCGTCAAGATGTGTCTGACATGATGGGTGTGCCTGTGCACATCAATATTGAAGAAGTCCGCAAGCCTGAGCTTGATGCGGCTCTGGTCGCACAGAGTGTGGCTGGTCAGTTAGAGCGTCGTGTGATGTTCCGTCGCGCGATGAAGCGAGCTGTCCAAAACGCCATGCGTCTGGGTGCCAAGGGCATCAAAATTCAGGTCGGTGGTCGTCTGGGTGGTGCCGAAATCGCACGCACTGAGTGGTATCGTGAAGGCCGCGTGCCTCTGCACACTCTTCGTGCTGATATCGACTATGCCACAGCTGAAGCCCACACTACTTACGGCGTCATTGGCGTGAAAGTGTGGATCTTTAAAGGCGAGATCCTGGGCGGGATCGAAGAGGTGCGTGCGAATGCAGCGAAAGCTCAGCAGCCAAGCGCGCCTAAGAAGAAAGGTTCCAAGTAAGGGGATAGTCGATGTTACAGCCCAAGCGTACAAAATTCCGCAAGATGCATACAGGCCGCAACCGTGGTCTGGCAAATCGCGGTAATAAGGTGAGCTTTGGTGAATTCGGTCTGAAAGCCACCGGTCGTGGACGTCTCACTGCTCGTCAAATCGAAGCAGCGCGCCGTACCATGACACGCCATATCAAGCGTGGTGGTAAAATCTGGATCCGAGTTTTTCCAGACAAGCCAGTTACTGAAAAGCCGTTGGAAGTTCGTATGGGTAAAGGTAAGGGTAACGTAGAGTACTGGGTAGCCCTGATCCAGCCCGGCAAGGTTCTGTACGAAGTAGAAGGTGTGTCAGAAGAACTGGCACGTCAAGCCTTCGCTTTGGCCGGTGCCAAGCTTCCTATCCCGACCACTTTTGTTAAACGGACGGTGATGTAATGAAAGCTCAAGAACTGCGTGGAAAGTCCGCTGACGAGCTTAAGGAGCAGCTGCTCAGTTTGCAGCGTGAGCAGTTCCAACTGCGCATGCGCAAGGTCACTGGTCAGTTGGGTCAGTCCCATCTGCTCAAGCAACTGCGTCGCGATATAGCACGCGTTAAAACCGTGCTGAACGATAAGGCAGGTAACTAAAATGGCCGAAGTCGAAAAGAAAGCCAGAACTGTCACCGGCAAGGTGGTCAGCGATAAAATGGACAAAACTGTCACCGTCATGATTGAGCGCAGTGTGGCTCATCCTCTGTATGGTAAGTATGTTCGTCGCTCCACCAAGCTACATGCACATGACGAGTCGAATGAGGCTCGCATGGGTGACACCGTAACCATTCAGGAAAGTCGTCCGCTGTCTAAGTCGAAATCCTGGAAACTGGTTGAGATTGTTGAGCGGGCGAAGGAAGTCTGAGTAGCTCAGGCCCCTACCGCTTTAAGTTTGGAGATAACAAATGATTCAGACGCAATCAATGCTGGATGTTGCCGACAACAGCGGCGCGCGTCGCGTCATGTGTATTAAGGTGCTCGGTGGTTCCCATCGTCGCTATGCACGTGTTGGTGACATCATTAAGGTCACCGTTAAAGATGCCATTCCGCGTGGCAAGGTGAAGAAAGGCCAGGTTCTCAAGGCTGTTGTGGTCCGCACCAAAGCACCGGTACGCCGTCCGGACGGTTCTGTTATTCGCTTTGATGGCAATGCTGCCGTCATTCTGGATAACAAGGATGCGCCGATGGGCACCCGTATTTTCGGACCGGTGACCCGTGAGCTGCGTGGCGACAAGTTCATGAAGATCATTTCCTTGGCACCTGAAGTGCTGTAAGGAGCGAGGCCCGGTTATGCGTAAAATCAAACGTGACGATGAAGTTATCGTCATTGCAGGCAAAGACAAGGGTAAGCGTGGCACCGTCAAGCGTGTTCTAAAGGACGACCGTTTTGTGGTCTCCGGTGTGAACATGATCAAACGTCATACGCGCCCAAACCCCTATGCAAATCAGCCTGGCGGCATCATTGAGCGCGAAGCGCCCATTCATGCCTCCAACGTTGCCATCTTTAATAAAGAAACTGGCAAGGCTGACAGAGTAGGTTTCAAGGTCCTGGAAGACGGTTCCAAGGTACGTATTTATAAGTCGACTCAAGCCGAGATCGACGCCTAATCAAGTCAGGTATCAGCATGGCTAGATTGAAAAAGCTTTATCAAGATGAAGTAGCCGCCAAACTGAAAGAAGAGCTTGGCTTAAAGAATGTGATGGAAGTTCCACGCATCACCAAAATCACCCTGAACATGGGTGTGGGTGAAGCACTCAGCGATAAAAAGCTGATGGAGAACGCTGTTGCAGATCTGGAAAAACTGAGTGGTCAAAAAGCCGTCATCACCAAAGCACGCAAATCAATTGCTGGCTTTAAGGTGCGTGAAGGTTGGCCGATTGGCTGTAAGGTCACTTTGCGTAAAGAGCGGATGTGGGACTTCCTTGACCGTTTGGTCGATGTGGCGATTCCACGTATCCGTGACTTCCGTGGCCTGAGCCCCAAGTCTTTCGATGGACGCGGCAACTATAGTATGGGTGTGCGTGAGCAGATCATCTTCCCTGAAATCGACTATGACAAGGTCGACAGGGTGCGTGGCCTGGATGTGACCATCACCACGACTGCCCGTAACAATGACGAAGGTCGTGCGCTTTTAACTGCGCTCGGCTTCCCGTTCAAGAAGTAAGGGGAATAACATGGCGAAGGTTTCCATGGTTCAGCGTGAGCTCAAGCGTGCCAAACTGGTTGAGAAGTTCGCAGCCAAGCGTGCTGAGCTAAAGGCGATCATTGCGAACCCCGGCTCTTCGGAAGAAGAGCAGTGGGACGCACTGCAGAAGCTGCAAAAGCTGCCGCGTGATGCAAGTCCAGTCCGTCAGCGTAACCGCTGCCGCGCGACCGGTCGCCCGCACGGTTTTTACAACAAGTTCGGCCTGAGCCGCAACGCCCTGCGTAAAGCAGCAATGCGTGGCGATGTTCCTGGCCTGCGCAAGTCCAGCTGGTAAGCATTGGATCCAGGAGTGCAAAGCGAATGAGCATGCAAGACACCCTGGCGGATATGGTCACCCGTATTCGCAACGCACAAATGGCAACCAAAGAAGTGGTCACCATGCCGTCTTCTAAAGTGAAGGTTGAGGTTGCCAGAGTGCTGAAAGAAGAGGGTTACATCACTGACTACCAAGTCTCTGGTGATGTAAAGCCCGAACTGACTGTGACTTTGAAGTACTTCGAAGGTAAAGCGGTCATCGAGAAGATCGAGCGTGTTAGTAAGCCCAGTCTGCGTAGCTACAAAGGCAAAGATGCACTGCCTAAAGTGGCCGGCGGTCTAGGTGTGGCGATTGTTTCCACCTCTAAAGGTGTGATGACAGATCGTGCAGCACGCGCGGCCGGTGTCGGTGGCGAAGTCATCTGCACCGTGTTCTAAGGGAGAGTACAATGTCCCGTGTAGCAAAGAAACCGATTGAATTGCCAGCAGGCGTTGAGCTCAAGCTGGATGGCGCCAAGCTGAGTGTCAAGGGTGGTAGTGCCACGCTTGAAACTCAAGTGCACCCTCTGGTTGAGGTCAAGGTGGAAGACAAAACTGTCACCGTGACTGCTGGAAATGCGAATAACAAGGCTGCCTGGGCGCATGCCGGAACCACTCGCGCTTTGGTCAACAATATGGTGACCGGCGTATCTCAAGGCTTTACTCGTACGCTTGAGATCACAGGTGTAGGTTACCGTGCACAAGCCAAAGGCCAAACTATTAACTTGACGCTTGGCTTCTCTCACCCTGTGGACTATACCGTTCCAGCGGGTGTAACTGCCGAAACTCCCAGCAACACTCAGATTATTCTGAAGAGTGCTGACAAGCAATTGCTTGGCCAGGTTGCTGCTGAGATTCGTGGTTATCGCCCCCCTGAGCCCTATAAGGGTAAAGGTGTACGCTATAGTGACGAACAGGTTCGTCGTAAAGAAGCTAAGAAGAAGTAAGGCAGGGTTATGAACGCGAAGAAAGAAGCTCGTTTACGTCGTGCCCGCCGTGCCCGCGCCAAGATCCGCGAGCTGGGTGCCGTTCGCCTGTGTGTGAACCGTACCCCCCGGCATATCTATGCACAGATTATTTCAGCCGATGGCGGCCAGGTTCTGGCCAGTGCATCAACGCTGGACACCAGTCTGCGTAGCGGGGCAACCGGCAATATCGAAGCCGCAACCAAGGTCGGCAAGCTGATCGCTGAAAGAGCAAAAGCAGCGGGCATCAATGCTGTTGCTTTTGATCGTGGCGGTTTCAAATATCATGGTCGTGTAAAAGCCCTGGCTGATGCGGCTCGTGAAGGCGGCCTGGAATTCTAAAGGGTGTGACGATGGCAAATATCGAAAAAACAGCCGGTGACCTGCAAGAGAAGCTCGTTCAGGTTAACCGTGTTGCCAAGGTGGTCAAGGGTGGTCGTATTTTCGGCTTTACCGCTTTGACAGTCGTTGGTGACGGAAATGGACGTGTTGGTTTCGGTCGTGGTAAAGCGCGCGAAGTGCCAGTTGCGATTCAAAAAGCAATGGAGCAAGCGCGCCGCAATATGATCAACGTTCAGTTGGATGGCAACACTTTGCAGTACCCTGTGCGCGCTGCACATGGCGCTTCTAAAGTGTTCATGCAGCCAGCCTCTGAAGGTACTGGGGTCATTGCGGGTGGTGCGATGCGTGCGGTGTTGGAACTGGCCGGCGTACAAAACGTACTCGCCAAGTGCTACGGGTCAACCAATCCGGTGAATGTTGTGCGTGCTACGGTCAAGGGTCTGGCAGCAATGCAAGCACCTGAAGACGTAGCTGCCAAGCGCGGCAAAACGGTCGAAGACATTCTGGGGTGAGACCATGGCAAAAGTAAAAGTTACGCTCGTGCGCAGCCCGATTGCGACTCAGCCCAAGCACAAACTCTGTGTCAAAGGCTTGGGCTTGCGTCGGATTGGTCACCAGGTCGAACTGGAAGACACACCTGCAGTCCGTGGCATGATCAATAAGGTCAGCTACCTGCTGAAGGTTGAAGGAGCATAAGTCATGCATTTGAACGATTTGAGCCCGGCACCGGGTTCTAAAACTGATGCCCGCCGTGTTGGTCGTGGTATTGGCTCTGGCCTGGGTAAAACCGGTGGCCGCGGTCACAAGGGGCAGAAGTCTCGCTCTGGCGGCCGAGTCAAGCCTGGATTTGAAGGCGGTCAAATGCCTTTACAGCGTCGTTTGCCAAAGTTTGGCTTTACTTCTCATAAAGCGCCCCTGACTCAGGAAGTGCGCTTGCATGAGATCGCTAAAGTTGAGGGTGACGAAGTCACGCTGGCAAGCCTGAAAGCCGCTGATGTGATCAAAGAATGCACTCAGTTTGTGAAGGTGATTCTGTCCGGTGAAATCAATCGTGCAGTCACTTTGAAAGGCATTAAAGCAACTCAAGGTGCGCGCGCTGCGATTGAAGCGGCCGGCGGTAAAGTCGAAGACTGATAGTCGAGGACGACATGGCAAAAGCAGGATCCTTACCAGGAAAACAAAGCGGGCTTGGAGAAGTCTGGGCACGTTTACGATTCGTCGTTTTGGCGATCATTGTTTATCGCATTGGTGCGCATGTGCCGGTGCCTGGTATCAACCCTGATCAGCTGGCTGCCATTTTTGAGCAAAACCGGGGCACCATCCTCGACATGTTTAACATGTTTTCGGGTGGTGCACTGGAGAACATGAGTATCCTGGCGCTGGGCATCATGCCTTACATTTCCGCCTCGATCATCATGCAGCTCCTGACTGCAGTCACACCTAAGCTGGAAGCCCTGAAAAAAGAGGGTGAGGCTGGGCGTCGCAAAATCAATCAGTACACCCGTTATGGAACCGTGTTGCTGGCTTTCGTGCAGGCGATCGGTATGTCGGTTGGCCTTGCCAGCCAGTCTGGAGTGGTCTATCTGGCCAACTTCGGTTTCTATTTCGTGGCGGTCACGACCCTGGTTTGCGGTGCAGTCTTTCTCATGTGGCTGGGTGAGCAAATCACTGAGCGCGGCATCGGTAACGGCATTTCGTTGCTGATTTTTGCCGGTATTGTAGCGGGTCTGCCCGGTGCAATTGGCAGCTCATTGGAGATTGCCCGTAGCGAAGGAAGCTGGAACCTGATTCCATTGTTGGTGATCGGTGTTCTCGCTATTGCCACGGTGGCTTTTGTGGTCTTTATTGAACGCGGCCAGCGTCGTGTGACGGTCAACTATGCGAAGCGTCAGGTTGGCAATCAGATGTATGCGGCTCAGTCCAACCATTTGCCACTTAAAGTCAACATGGCCGGTGTTATTCCGCCGATTTTTGCATCGAGCATTTTGCTCTTCCCTGCATCAATCGGTCAGTGGTTTGGCAGTGCTGAAGGCATGAGCTTATTGCAGGATCTGGCGCAGTTACTTGCTCCAGGTGCTCCGCTGTATATCTTGCTTTTTGCGCTCAGTGTTGTATTCTTCTGCTTCTTTTATACAGCACTCATGTTCAACCCCAAAGAAATTGCTGAAAACCTGAAGCGTTCAGGCGCTTTCTTGCCTGGTATTCGTCCAGGTGAGCAGACGGCAAAATACATCGATGGGGTGGTGACACGCCTGACCCTGTTTGGGGCACTGTATATAACGGCTGTTTCTCTGATGCCTCAGTTTCTGCAGGTTGCATGGAATATCCCCTTCTATGTTGGAGGTACCTCACTGCTGATCGTTGTAGTGGTGGTGATGGATTTCATGGCTCAACTGCAGTCTCATCTGATGTCGCATCAGTATCAGAATCAGTCACTGCTTAAGAAAGCCAACCTTAAAGGTTATGGTCGTCGTTGATCGGCCTTCAGGGTACGGGAGTAGAAAATGAAAGTTCGTGCTTCGGTAAAAAAGATTTGCCGTAATTGTAAAATTATTCGTCGTCGTGGCTCAGTACGTGTGATTTGTATCGAGCCTCGTCACAAACAGCGCCAGGGCTGATCTCTGGACTGGACCACTTGGGTTTTATGGCAGACCCCTTGATATTTCGTGTATCAAGGGGTATCCTTTTGCGCCCTTTGTGGACATAAAAACAGGTGCTGGCTTCGTCCAGCCGGAATCGGAGTAAAAAAATGGCACGTATTGCTGGTGTCAACGTACCAGACAATAAGCATGCAGTGATTTCACTGACCTATATTTTTGGGGTTGGTAAAACACGTGCACAGCTGATTTGTGAAAAAACAGGCATCGAACCAACCCGTAAAATCGGTGATCTCTCAACTGATGAGTTAGACACCCTTCGTGCGGCGGTTGGTGGCTTCACTGTTGAAGGTGATTTGCGTCGTGAGATCACTCTGAACATCAAGCGTTTGATGGACCTGGGTTGTAATCGTGGTATTCGCCATCGCCGCAACTTGCCTGTTCGCGGTCAGCGTACCAAAACCAATGCGCGCACTCGTAAAGGGCCGCGTAAACCTATTCGTAAATAAGCGGTACTTGCGCCCTTGCCAGGGTGCAATGCCCGATCTATTAGGAAAGTAAACTACTATGGCTAACCCGCGTACTCGTAAAAAAGTTAAAAAGACGGTCGTGGATGGGATCGCCCATATCCATGCCTCTTTTAACAACACCATCATTACGATCACTGATCGCCAGGGCAATACCCTTTCTTGGGCAACAGCCGGCGGTTCGGGTTTTCGTGGTTCTCGTAAGAGCACCCCGTTCGCAGCACAGGTTGCCAGCGAACGTGCCGCGACTGCGGCAGCCGAGTATGGTTTGAAGAATGTCGACGTTATGGTCAAGGGCCCTGGTCCTGGCCGTGAATCTGCCGTTCGAGCCCTCAACGCCGCTGGTTTCAAGGTCACCAATATTACCGATGTGACCCCGATTCCACACAACGGTTGCCGTCCACCGAAGAAACGCCGCGTATAAGGAGACAGATTCATGGCACGTTACTTAGGTCCCAAGTGTAAGCTCTCACGTCGTGAGGGTACTGACCTGCTGCTGAAGAGCGGTGTGACCCCTTTTGAGAAAAAGTGTAAGTCAGAAGCCGTTCCCGGTCAGCATGGTCAGCGTCGCGGTCGTCTTTCAGACTATGGTCTGCAGCTTCGCGAGAAACAGAAAGTCCGCCGCATGTATGGTGTACTGGAAAAGCAATTCCGTAATTACTACAAAGCCGCTGCCCAGATGAAAGGGGCAACCGGTGAGAACCTCCTGCAACTTCTTGAAACTCGTTTGGATAATGTGGTCTACCGCATGGGTTTTGGTGCCACTCGCGCCGAAGCACGCCAGCTCGTAAGTCACAAGTCACTGACCGTGAATGGCCAGGTCGTCAATGTTCCATCCTACCGCGTAAAAGCGGGTGATGTGATCTCTGTGCGTGAAAAGGCAAAGCAGCAGCTGCGTATTAAAAATGCACTGCAGTTGGCTGGTCAGCGTTCTGAGATTTCCTGGGTCGAAGTTGATGCAGGTAAGATGGAAGGTACGTTCAAGGCTCTGCCAGAGCGTTCTGATCTGTCTGCAGAAATCAACGAAAATCTCATCGTCGAGCTTTACTCTAAGTAAGCCTGACACAATGACTGGCAGCTAAACAGGTGACTCTATGCAGCGTTCAGTGACTGAGTTTCTTCGCCCTCGAGACATCAAGGTCGAAACACTAAGCCCTACCAAGGCAAAGATTGTACTGGAGCCCTTTGAACGGGGTTTTGGGCACACCCTGGGCAATGCACTGCGCCGGATTCTTCTGTCTTCCATGCCTGGCTGTGCCATCGTGGAAGCGGAAATCAAAGGTGTTGAGCATGAATACAGCACGCTTGAGGGTGTTCAGGAAGATGTGATCGAAATTCTTCTGAATCTCAAGCAGGTCGCGATCAAGCTTCATACCCGTGAAGTGGCTACCCTGACGCTGGATAAAACCGGCCCTGGTGTGGTGACTGCGGGTGATCTCAAAGGCGATCACGATGTTGAAATCATCAATCCTGATTTGGTGATTGCCCATGTGAATGAAGGCGCAAGCCTCGTAATGGAGCTTAAAGCCGAGCTAGGCCGGGGTTATTTGCCTGCGGATGCACGTCTGTCTGACGAAGATGAAACTCGTCCGATCGGCCGTCTTGCGCTGGATGCAACCTACAGCCCTGTATTGCGCGTCGCCTATGCGGTTGAGGCCGCTCGGGTCGAGCAGCGTACTGACCTCGACAAGCTGGTTCTTGAGTTGGAAACAGACGGTACCCTGGACCCGGAAGAGTCTATCCGCCGTGCTGCGACTATCTTGCAGGAACAATTGGCTGCCTTCGTTGATCTAGAGACCAATAAACAGCAAGAGCCCGAAGAAGAAGAGGACCAGATTGATCCTGTTCTGCTTCGTCCGGTAGATGATCTTGAATTGACCGTGCGTTCGGCCAATTGTCTGAAAGCCGAAAACATTTACTACATTGGTGACTTGATTCAGCGGACTGAAGTTGAACTGCTGAAAACACCGAACCTGGGCAAAAAATCTTTGACTGAAATTAAAGATGTCCTGGCTTCTCGTGGTTTGTCACTCGGCATGCGTTTGGAAAACTGGCCACCAGCGAGTTTGAAAAACGAAGACAAGGCCAGCGCCTGAGCGTTTATACAAGATTAAGGTTTTAAAGGATAACGACAATGCGTCATCGTAAGAGTGGTCGTAAATTAAACAGAACCAGCGCACACCGCAAGTCGATGTTCAAGAATATGAGCGTCTCACTTGTCGAGCATGAGCTGATCAAAACAACCCTGCCCAAGGCTAAAGAGCTGCGTCGAGTGATCGAGCCGCTGATCACCTTGGCAAAAGTGGACAGCGTGGCGAACCGCCGTCTGGCGTTTGCGCGTACTGGATCTAAAGAAGCGGTTGGCAAGCTTTTCACTGATCTGGGCAAGCGTTACGCGGAGCGTCCCGGTGGTTACGTGCGGATTCTGAAGTGTGGTTTTCGTGCTGGTGACAATGCGCCGATGGCGTATGTTGAGCTGGTCGATCGCCCACAGGCTGACGCCGCAAGCGAAGACTGATTCAGGCTTCGACATAAAAGCCGGGCAGGGTGATTCCTGTCCGGCTTTTTGCGTTACAGGCCCAGCACCTTGCGCAAGAAACGACCGGTGTGAGATTGAGGCATGCGTGCGACTGCCTCCGGGGTGCCCTCGGCGATGACTTCACCGCCGCCCTTGCCGCCTTCCGGGCCCATATCAATGATCCAATCGGCAGTTTTGATGACATCCAGGTTATGCTCAATCACCACCAGTGTGTTGCCGTGATCGCGCAGGCGATGGAGTACTGCCAGTAGTTGCTTGATATCCTCAAAGTGCAGACCCGTAGTCGGCTCATCCAGAATATACAGGGTTTTCCCCGTATCCCGGCGGGCCAGCTCCTTGGCCAGTTTGACGCGCTGTGCCTCGCCGCCTGACAGGGTGGTCGCACTTTGTCCCAGCTTGATATAGGAGAGGCCAACATCCATCAAGGTTTGCAGTCGACGAGCCAGTGCGGGCACCGCAGCAAAGAACTCGCGCGCTTCTTCAATCGTCATTTCCAGCACTTCGTGAATATTCTTGCCCTTGTAACGTATCTCCAGGGTTTCACGGTTATAGCGTTTGCCTTTGCACACGTCGCAGGGTACATAGATGTCAGGCAAAAAGTGCATCTCCACCTTGATCAGACCGTCGCCCTGGCAGGCTTCACAGCGCCCCCCCTTCACGTTAAAGCTAAAGCGTCCTGGTTTATAGCCACGTGAGCGGGACTCCTGGGTCCCCGCAAAAAGTTCGCGCACCGGTGTGAAAATGCCGGTATAGGTAGCCGGGTTGGAGCGGGGGGTCCGCCCAATCGGACTTTGATCGATGTCGATCACCTTATCCAGCAGGTTCAGCCCTTCAATTGCTTCGCAGGGTTCGGCGGTCAGGCTGGTGGCGTGATTCAGCTGGGTTGCAGCGTGCGGGTAGAGGGTGCCATTGATCAGGGTTGACTTGCCTGAGCCAGATACGCCGGTCACGCAGGTCATCACGCCCAAAGGAAGGTTCACCGTGACCTGCTTGAGATTGTTGCCCGTGGCCTTGTGAATACGCAATTGCTGATCCGGCTGGCCCAGGTGGCGGCACTCAGGAATCGCAATGCGACGACGCCCGGACAGGTAGTCGGCGGTGATTGAGTTGGGGTTGGCGATCACACTTTCAGGTGTGCCCTGGGCGACAATCTGGCCGCCATGAACACCCGCGCCCGGGCCGATATCGATCAACCAATCGGCCTGGCGGATCGCATCCTCATCATGTTCAACCACCAGCACCGTGTTACCCAAATCGCGCAGGTGCATCAGGGTTTTCAGCAGGCGTTCGTTATCGCGCTGATGCAGGCCGATGGAGGGCTCATCGAGGATGTATAAACCCCCCACCAGCCCGGCGCCGATCTGACTGGCCAGGCGGATCCGCTGCGCTTCACCGCCGGACAGGGTTTCGGCACTGCGTTCCAGGGAAAGATAGTCGAGGCCAACATTGACCAGAAAGTCGAGGCGCTGGACGATCTCCTGCAGGATTCGTGCGGCAATTTCGCCTCGTCGCCCTGGCAGGCTGAGCTGATGATAATAGTCGCGTGCATCACCCAGTGAGAGATGAACCATTTCCGGCAGGCTGCGATCGTCAATGAAAACATGACGCGCGGCCTGACACAGGCGGCTGCCCTGGCAGTCCGGGCAGGCGTGGGTGGTCAGCAGGCGGGCCAGCTCTTCCCGCAGGCTTTGTGAGTCGGTTTCCCGATAGCGGCGCTCCAGGTTGGGCAGCACGCCCTCAAAAGGGTGGGCTTTGACGATTTCACGTCCACGATCACCCCGGTAACTGAAGGGGACGGGTTCTTCACCGCTGCCATGCAAAATGCACTGGCGTACCTTTTCCGGCAGCTGTGCCCAGGGCGTTTCCAGGGTAAAGCCATAGTGATTGGCGAGTTGCTTGAGCAGGCCAAAATAATAAATATTGCGGCGATCCCAGCCGGTTATCACCCCCTCCGCCAGCGACAGCTCGGGGGAGCGAATCAGCTTGGCCTCATCAAAAAACTGTTTGACGCCCAGGCCGTCACAGCTAGGGCAGGCACCGACCGGGTTGTTGAACGAAAAGAGTCGTGGTTCCAGCTCGGCGACGGCATAACCGCAGTGGGGGCAGGCATAGTTGGCAGAGAGCAAAAGCTCATCCAGCTCTCCGTCCATGGAGGCAACCAGTGCCAGTCCGCCAGAAAGACTCAAGGCGGTTTCAAAGGATTCGGCCAGGCGTAGAGCCTGATCAGGATGGACTTTCAACCGGTCAACCACCACCTCAAGGGTGTGTTTGCGTTTTTTATCCAGTGCGGGGGCTTCATCCAGCTCATAAATCTCGCCGTTGATACGTGCACGAATAAACCCCTGCGCGCGCAAGTCGGCAATCAAGTTGAGGTGTTCGCCTTTACGGTTTTGAACCACCGGTGCCAGCAGCATCACCTTGCTGCCTTCGGGCAGCTGCAACACCTGATCAACCATCTCGCTGACCGTTTTTGCTTCTAAATCAATCTGGTGTTCGGGGCAGCGTGGAATGCCGGTGCGGGCATATAAAAGCCGCAGATAATCATAAATTTCGGTGATGGTGCCCACGGTTGAACGCGGGTTGTGCGAAGTGGATTTTTGTTCAATCGAAATGGCCGGAGATAATCCCTCGATTGAGTCCACATCCGGCTTCTCCATCATGGATAAGAACTGGCGTGCATAGGCCGACAGCGACTCGACATAACGCCGCTGTCCTTCGGCATAGAGGGTGTCAAACGCCAGGGAAGACTTGCCTGATCCCGACAGCCCGGTGATCACCACCAGCTGATCGCGGGGAATGTCCAGATGAAGGTTTTTTAGGTTATGCGTGCGTGCGCCACGAACACTGATTTGATGGAGTGCCACGGTTGACCTCTTTTTCGGATGCAGCCGAGCATTATAATTTTTTTAGATGGTTTTTGCCCGCCTGAATGAAGTTTTGTTCAGGTTGGCCGGTGGCAGGGTAGTTTGGTCGTGGTTTTGTTTCTGGTCACCCTGGCCATTTAACAGGTAAACTAGCGCCTTTAAATCAAGTTGACCTTTCAAGCGCCTCAATATGTCTCTGTCTGGATTGAATGCCCCTGAATTACGTGCTGTGACGGGTTTGGCGAGTCTTTATGGCTTGCGCATGCTGGGCCTGTTCATGGTGCTGCCGGTCTTGCCTTTGCTGGCCGCCGACCTGGATGGCGCGACCCCGGTTGCGCTGGGTCTGGTGATCGGGATCTATGGTCTGACCCAAGCCATCTTGCAGCTTCCCTTTGGCTGGTTATCGGATCGCGTTGGACGCAAGCCGCTGATTTTTATCGGGCTTGGGTTGTTTGCCCTGGGCAGTCTGGTGGCTGCGCTGGCGGATAGTCTGACCGGGCTGGTGATCGGTCGTGCGCTGCAGGGCAGTGGTGCCATTGCCAGCGTGCTGATGGCGCTGCTGGCAGACTTGACCCGTGATGAGAAGCGTACCCAGGCCATGGCCAGTGTTGGTCTGAGCATCGGTCTGGCCTTTATTCTTGCCATGGCGTTGGGTCCCTGGCTGGCTGGTTGGCTGGGTTTGTCCGGTTTGTTCTGGCTGATTTTTTTGCTCACACTACTGGGAATGGGGGTGCTGTGGCGCTGGGTGCCCACCCCGACACGAGTACGCAGCCACCTGGATGCGGGTATTCAGCCTCAGGA
>SKHR01000074.1 GCA_007116865.1 Marinospirillum sp.
GGTGGTGTTTTTGTCCTTGATCCTGTGGGGGTGGTTATTTGGCATCGTCGGCATGTTCTTGTCGATTCCGCTCACCATGATTGTCAAAATTGCACTTGAGCAGTCAGAGTCAACCACCTGGGTGGCTGTGATGCTAGGCAATGCAGAGTCTCTTGCGGTGACTGATGAAGAGACCGAAGAGGCAGAAACAAGCTAAGGATTGATTGCGGATGGTCAGAGCGACTATTATTTGTCGCTTATTTTTGTTATGTTATAACATTATTTTATTGAGTGTTTTATGCGTACTTCAGTTTTTTCTCTGTTGCAGATGGGAGCTGTTCATCGCTTGCTCTTTTTACTGCCCGTATTGGGGTTCTTGTGGCTGCTGGTTTATTGGGCCATGCGCTAAGGGGCTGAGAGATGACAAGGTCATTGATCCAGTTTGATAACCTCACCCTTGGCTATGATCGCCATCCGGCTGTGCATCACCTCAATGGTGAGATTCAGCCGGGGTCACTGTGGGCTTTGGTTGGTCCGAATGGGGCCGGCAAATCCACCCTGCTCAAGGGGTTGATGGGTGAGCTGCGTCCCTTGAGCGGAAGAATTGTTTGGCCGCAAGGGCGATCACGAGTCGCTTACTTACCGCAGCGCTCAGGCTTGAATCTAGACTTTCCGCTGCGCGTTACGGACTTTATTAGCTTTGGCTTGTGGTCATCAACCGGGGCTTTTCGCCACCTCAGCGCTGAGTGTAAGGCACGCATTGGCGATGCATTGGTCCAGGTTGGCATGCAGGGATTTGAGCAGCGCCCCTTGGATTCACTGTCCGGTGGGCAGTTGCAGCGAGTGCTGTTTGCGCGCTTGCTGGTCGAAAAAGCCGATTTACTGTTGCTGGATGAGCCTTTTGCAGCGGTAGATGAGGCGACCACGCAGGATCTGTTGGCATTGATTCATCAATGGCAGGCACAGGGCAAAACCCTGCTGGTAGTCTTGCATGATCTGTATCAGGTGCGAAACCACTTCCCCCAGGCCTTGCTGCTGGCCAGGGATAAGGTGGCCATGGGTGCTACATCCGAGGTGTTGACGCCTGACAACCTGATGAAAGCCCGGCGCATGCAGGCGCCTTTTGATCCTCTGGCGCCCTTGTGTGAGGCCGATGGTTCGGCCCATGTTCACCGAGAGGCCAGGTGATGGACTATCTATATCAGCTATTGTTTGCGCCTTTTGTGGAGTTTGGCTTTATGCGTCGGGCGTTGATCGGCTGTGTGGCCTTGGCGATCAGTGCAACCCCAGTGGGGGTGTTTTTGATGTTACGGCGCATGAGCCTGACAGGCGATGCCATTGCGCATGCAATTCTGCCGGGTGCTGCGCTGGGGTATATGGTTGCCGGACTTTCCCTTGGAGCGATGACTCTAGGCGGATTGATTGCGGGCTGGATAGTAGCTTTGTTAGCCGGCGGGCTGGCACGGATCACTGTGCTTAAAGAAGACGCAAACCTGGCGGTTTTTTACTTGATGTCCCTGGCGATTGGGGTGCTGCTGGTGTCGACCCAAAGTCGCAATATCGACCTGTTGCACCTGCTGTTTGGCAGTGTGCTGGCACTCAACAACGAAGCGCTGGTTTTGTTGGCCAGTATTGCCACCCTGACGCTGTTGTTGTTGGCGCTGATCTTGCGTCCGCTGGTGCTGGAATGTATCGACCCTGGGTTTCTTAAGCGCCACAGTCGCTTGGGAACACCAGTTCATCTGATTTTTTTGGCGCTGGTGGTATTGAACCTGGTGGCGGGGTTTCAGGCGCTGGGCACCCTGATGGCCGTTGGCATCATGATTTTACCGGCAACCGCTGCGCGCTTTTGGTCTCGTCAGCTCGATAGCCTGTTGCTGGTGGCCGTATTGATTGCGCTTTTTGGTTGCTGGGCCGGGTTGCTGATGTCCTGGCATCTCGACTGGCCGACGGGGCCAGCCATCATTCTGATGTTGGGGTTGTTGCATCTGTTTTCACTTTTCTTTGGGGTCGAGGGTCTGGTGTGGCGCTGGATCCGCCCCGCTAAACATTACAAAGCTTAGGGTGTACTTAGGCGAGGAGGATAGCGATGAAAATGCGGTTCAAGGTGGGGATTGCCTGCCTGTTGTTGAGCGGGTCACTGGGGGTGCAAGCCCAGGCACCGCTGACGGTGGTTACCAGCTTTAGTATTTTGCAGGATATGACTCAAGTCGTGGCCGGTGATCGAGCAGAGGTGAAAACCCTGGTGGGTGCCAATGAAGACCCCCATGTTTACCAGCCCAAACCATCCGATTCGCGCCTTTTAGGCCAGGCGGATCTGGTCATTCAAAATGGTCTGGAGCTCAAGGGCTGGATGGAGCGGGTGGTTGAGGCCAGCGGTTATAACGGCCCGATCGTGATTGCGTCTGAGGGCATTGAGCGCTTAAAGCTGTCTGAGGACCACCACCATCATGATCACGATCATCACCACCATCATGGTTTTTGGAGTTTTTTACGTTTTTGGGATCGTCATCATCACCACGACCATGATCACCACCACCATGGTGAATATGATCCGCATGCCTGGCAAAGCCTGCAGCAGGCTCAGGTATACGTCGATAATATTCTCGCCGGTTTGATCCAGGTTGATCCGGAAGGTGAAGCCGATTACCGCCAGCGCGCGACCGCTTATCAGGCAGAGCTGAGCGCTTTGCATGAGGCTTTTATCCAGGCTTTTGCCGCGCTTCCTGAGCAGCGTCGCCGGGTCATGGTGCCCCACGATGCCTTTGCTTATCTCGGTGATGCCTATGGGATCACCTTTGTTGCCCCTCAGGGGATCAGTACGGCTTCTGAGCCCTCCGCTGCCGAACTGGCACAGCTGATCAATCAGGTGAAAGATGAGTCAGTAGCGGCTTTGTTCATGGAAAACATCGGTGATCCGCGTTTGATTCAGCAGGTTGAACGCGAAACCGGCGCGCGCGTCGGCGGGGTGCTCTATTCGGATGCCCTGTCCGGTCCACAGGGTCGTGCTGCGACCTATCTGGATATGATGCAGCATAATTTGCAAACCCTGCTGCAAGCGCTGGAACTCTGATAGACCAAACGCATCTGACCCTGCACAATAGCTTGATTTTTCACCCTCAGGGTCAGATGTATGCATCCATTATTGCTAAGAAGCACCTTGTGCTGGTTTTTATGCTTGCTGCCCTCTGGGCTGGTCGCGCATCCCCACGTGTGGATTGATCTGCGTGTCACCCTGCTGACCAACGAGCAGGGACAGTTGACCGGCTTGCGCCAAAGCTGGCGCTTTGATCCCTTTTACAGCCTGCTGGTACAGGAAGAACTGCAAGCCGGTGGGTCAGAGTGGGCAATGCAACAAAGAGAGCAGGAACTGGCCAGCCA
>SKHR01000153.1 GCA_007116865.1 Marinospirillum sp.
AAGGGTTGCTGGTCTCCATATTCAGCGCGCAGCGATTCTAAAGTATCCACCGTCCAGGAAGGCGTCGAGCGGCGCAACTCACGATCATCGGCACAGAGCAGGGGTTCATCAGCAATCGCCAAACGCAGCATGGTCATGCGCTGATCCGGGCTGGCCCCCGGCGTTGTACGATGAACCGGCTGCTGACAGGGCACCAGGTGGACACGCTGTACGGGCAAACGCTGAGTCAGCTCCAGTGCACTGCGACAGTGACCGTGATGGATGGGATCAAAAGTCCCCCCCATCATCAGCACCAAGCGGGATGCCTGAGCGTTTTGATTACTGGCGGATATGACCATCACCCAACACAATGTACTTTTGTGACGTCAGTCCTTCCAATCCAACCGGACCACGGGCATGAATCTTATCGGTCGAAATCCCGATTTCCGCACCCAGGCCATATTCAAAGCCATCGGCAAAGCGAGTTGAGGCGTTGACCATCACTGAACTTGAGTCCACTTCACGCAAAAAACGCCGTGCATCGGTCAGATTCTCGGTGATGATGGCATCGGTATGATGCGAGCCATAACGATTGATATGCTCAATCGCATCACTCAGGTTATCCACCACTCGAATCGCCAAAACCGGTGCCAGATACTCTGTCGTCCAGTCCGAATCTATGGCAGCCGTCATGCCTGGCACCAGCAAACGCGCTCGGGCACAGCCGCGCATTTCAACCCCAGCAGCCTGCATTTCACTGGCAAAGGTCGGAAGAAAACTGGCCGCCTGAGCCTCATGCACCAACAGAGTTTCCATGGTATTGCAGGTACCATAGCGATGCGTTTTAGCATTGACCGCCACCGCAAGTGCTTTTTGGGCATCCGCCGCCTGGTCCACATACACATGACAAACGCCATCCAGGTGTTTGATCACCGGGATGCGTGCCTCACGACTGATGCGCTCAATCAACCCCTTGCCACCGCGTGGCACGATCACATCGACCCATTCATCCAGGGTGATCAAGTGACCCACGGCTTCTCGATCCGTGGTATTGACCACCTGGATGACTTCGGCAGGCAAACCAGCGGCTTCCAAGCCCTGGGCCACACAGGTTGCGATGGCCTGATTGGAATGAATCGACTCCGACCCGCCACGTAAAATCGCGGCGTTGCCGGATTTCAGACACAGGCTGGCGGCTTCGACAGTCACATTGGGACGAGACTCGTAGATGATGCCAATCACCCCCAGAGGGACACGCATTTTACCGATTTGAATACCACTGGGACGATAACTCATGTCGGTGATCGCGCCCACTGGGTCTGGCAAGCTCGCCACCTGACGCAGGCCTTCGATCATGGCGTCGATACGAGCGGGGGTCAGCTCAAGCCGATCCAGCAATGCCGCATCCAGTTGCCGTGCTGCACCTAAACGCATGTCTTCAGCATTGGCGGCAATCAAGACTTCACGATTTGCATCCAGTGCCTCAGCCGTGGCCAGCAGTGCCTGGTTTTTGGTCTCAGTGGTTGCACTAGCCAGCACGCGAGAAGCCGCCCGCGCCTGACGACCTAACTGATGCATGTATTCAGCAATATTCATTCTTTTTCGCCCAGTTTTACCCAAAAAGCGCTCTTATTATACGCAGCCTAAGCGCCGAACCCCAGCATTTGTTGATCAGGCTGTTTGACTTTGGGTTTGAATCGTTTCAGAGTATTTCCACTCTGCCTGTCCGAGAGCCTCATGCCAACTTCTTTTCGATCAAATGCCTGCTTAGAGTGGTTTGCTGCGCTTTGCACCAGCCTGTTATTTATCAGCTACGGCTTTCATGGCCAGTGGTTGCTGTCGATCCTTTACGCACTGATTGCAGGCTTGTTTGGATTGGCGACCATCAAGCAGGATCTGATCAGTGTTCGCCGGGCTATACGCCTGACGAACCTGTTGCTCCTGACTCTGGCGAGCCTGATCGGCTTGCTGGCATACGGGTTATCTCATCACACTCACTGTTTTATCATGCTGAGTGTCTATCTGACCTACGCTTGCCTGGTTTTCTGGTGTCTTCCATTTCGTATTGCCATCTTTTTTGTTGGATTGTTCAGTGTGGCGCTGACGCTGCTGACCTTCTGGATCCAGCCAACAATGGGTCACCTGTTGTTTTGGCTGGTTTTTCTGGCGGCAACACTGCTGGCAGGCTGGCAAAGTCTGCATCTCTATCGCGGTGGTTATTACCTTCATTCCTACCTGCTAAAAGACTATCGCACTCAACTGCCCAACCAGCGCAAACTAGAAGCTGACCTTGACCACGCACTGAAGCGTGGTCAACGCGAAAAAACCCTGGTTGCGTTAAGCTGTGTGGAACAGCGTCAAGTGCCTTTCAGTCGCTCTGATATCCAAATGATTCAACAACACCTGGAAGGCTTTGATCAGCTCTACTGCTTATCACCAACCCGGCTATGCCTGATGTTTCCTTTAGGTGAAGCAGGACAACTGGGTGAGCGTATTGATTCGTTTAAGCAGCTTCTGCCTGGCTTAAGTTTCAGCCAGCAGCTTTGTCAGCCGGAAATGAGCATCAGTCAAATGATCCAACACGCCAGCCAGTTGCATGCATCACCGATCCAACCGGGGGAAGCGGCATGAAACGCTTTTTAAGCCAACCACTTAAACAAATGCGTGTCCTGACCTACCTGATCATTGCTTTGCTGTTGGCCGCACTGGGCTACCAGGCCTATCGATATGGCTACTACAACGCATTGATTTTACCTGCTCTACTGACTCCATTATTTTTAGTCCTGGCCTGGTTATGCTGGCTAGTAGAGCCAAAGCGTGGCAACAACCCGATTGCCATGATCGCCGTGACCGCACTCACAATCCTGGTGGTTTTTCAACCAACGACTGCCGCTGGATTTAACTATTGGCTTTGGCTGGGCTTGGCACTGCCATTACTGGTTTTTTTGCTCTTACCTACACGTTTTGGAGTGGCGCTGCTCTTGGCCGCACTGCCCTTGTTGCTACTGCTCAGAGGCCAAGCTCTCACGCCACTGCAACAATGGCTTTATCTCAATCACTACCTGTTGATCCTGGTGGTCAGCTGGCTGTTTCAACGTGAGTACCTGCGACGTGAGCAAAACCTTGAAGCCGAGGCCGGAAGAGACTGGGCAACCGGGCTGCCCAACTGGCATGGACTGCAACTAAAACTGAAAACAGAGGTCAGTCGAGCTCACTTCACACGCAAGCCCCTGGCCTGCCTGGTAATCAGACTGCCACAGGCAGAGTTGCTGACTCAGGTGATGGGAAAAGACAAGGGCGAAGACTTTATTACGCATGCGTACCAGACCGCACTCAACAATGGACGCACAGGTGATGAGGTCTATCTGGTTGACCATCAAACCCTGGTCATGCTGCTGCCAAACACCAGTGCAAATGGCGCACTGGTCGCGAAAGAGCGCCTGCACCTGGCACTGGTTGAAAACCTGTTTTGTGAACTGGCACCCCTAGAGGTTCACCTTAAGAGCCTGGCGCTGGGGGTAGAAGAAAACGCGCAGACGTTTGAGCAACGCCTGCTGGACGCTCAGAGAACCCCAAGTCCAGCTTTAGCGGACTAGGGCGTTAATCCGGATCAACACCCCAGCGCGGCACCAGCGCCTGGGGCAGTCCCAGATGATCCAGCACGCGCGCGACCACAAAATCAATCATCGCCTCCACACTGTCCGGATGATGATAAAAACCCGGTGATGCGGGCATGATGGTGGCACCCATCTGACTGAGCTTGAGCATGTTTTCCAGATGCACCTGGTGCAGAGGCATTTCTCGCACAACCAGGATCAACTGACGCCTTTCTTTCAGCGCAACATCACCAGCCCGCTCAATCAGGTTATCACTGGCACCCCGTGCCAGCGCTGACAGAGTGCCGCCCGAGCAGGGGCATACCACCATGCTGGAAGCGGCCCCCGAACCCGATGCCGGTGGGGCAAACCAGTCTTCACGCGCATAGACATTGAGCTGATCCGGCGCGTGAGGATAAATGCCTGCCAGCGCTTCGGCTAATTTGGCTGGCTGAGCCGGCAGTTTATAGGGGGTTTCGGTGGCGATCACCAGATGCGCTGCCTTGGAAATCAACAAATCCACCTGACACTGGGCTTGCAGCAAACAATCCAGCAGGCGCAATCCATATTGCACCCCGGATGCCCCCGTCAGCGCCAGGGTAACGCGTTTTCTGGATTCAGTCGCGGGTTGATCAACCATGCCCTACCTCCCACTTGTGTTTGAGTGCCGTCAACAGGCGTTGATGCAAACCGGCAAAGTGACCATTGCTCATCAGCACCAGCTGATCACCCGGTTGGGCTTCCTGAACCAAATGCTGGATCAGGCGTTCATCGTCATTAAATACCTGCCCAACACCCAGGCTCTGGGGTGACCATTCCAGGGTCTCGCCCTGATACCAGTAGACCTGATCTGCCTGGCTCACCGACTGAGCCAGATCCGCCTGCAAGGTGCCCAGGCGCATAGTGTTGGAACGTGGTTCGATCACTGCGATCAAACGCCCTGAGCAGCCAGGACGTGCGCCATCCAGAGTTGATGCGATGGCCGTCGGATGATGGGCAAAATCATCGTAAATCGTGATCTCCGCCACCTGCCCGATCACTTCCATGCGACGACGCACGCTCTGAAAACCTGACAGGCAATCCAGCAGCACTTGAGGCCGCACCCCGGCATGACGCGCAGCCGCCAAGGCCGCCAGGGCGTTGGCAACATTATGGCGTCCGCTCAAAGACCAGTTGACCTCCCCCAGGGGCACCCCGGCATAAGCCACCTGAAAACGCCGACTATCCGCGCTGATATCATAAGCACACCAGCCATCGGGGCCAGGCTGCTGATCTGACAACAAACGGAACGCCTCCTGCTCACTCCAGCAGCCCTGATCCAGCACCGCCTCAATGGAGGCCACTGCGGCAGGGTAAATGACCTTGCCCTGAGCGGGTAACAAACGCATCAAGTGATGGAACTGACGCTGTATCGCTGCCAGATCAGGAAAAATATCGGCATGATCAAATTCAAGGTTATTGATGATCAGCGTGCGTGGGGCGTAGTGCACAAACTTGGAGCGTTTATCGAAAAAGGCGGTGTCATATTCATCCGCTTCAATCACAAAAAAAGGGGTACTGCCCAAACGCGCCGAAACGCCGAAGTTACTCGGCACCCCACCAATCAAAAAGCCAGGTGCCAGACCTGCCTGGGTTAAAATCCAGGCCAGCAGGCTGGAAGTGGTGGTTTTTCCATGGGTGCCCGACACGGCCAGCACCCAGCGCCCCGGCTGACCATCTCTAGGTCGCAGACAAAACTCATTCAACCACTGCGGCCCGGAAGTGTAGGGAAGCGATGAAGACAGCAACGCTTCAACACAGGGAAACCCCCGACGCATGACATTGCCAACGATCACCAGATCCGGCTTAAAGCTGGCCGGGTCATAATCAAATCCCTCATGCCAGCGTATCCCCGCCGCTTCTAGTTGTTCTTTCATCGGTGAATACACGGCACGATCGGAACCAGTGACCTGATGCCCCATTTCAACCGCTAACTGTGCCAGTGACCCCATGAAGGTGCCACCAATTCCCAAAAAGTGCAGGTACATCGATTGATCCTATGGTAAAACCCTGTGTCTTGGCGCCCAGTTTAAACCATCCACTTGTCGAGGCAATCACCAAAACCATCCCTCCCCACTGCAAAGGTCGTGCAGCCAGCCGGACAATCCGTTAAAATGGTTGGTTTTTACGCCCCCACTCATGAACTTCAGGAGCAGGATTCACCATGGCGAAATTGAACGCCTTTTATGCCCAGTCCGGCGGTGTGACCGCTGTCATCAATGCCAGTGCCTGCGGGGTGATTGAAACCGCCCGCCAGCACAGTGATCAAATCGGAAAGGTTTATGCAGGACGCAATGGCATACTCGGCGCCCTCACTGAAGAACTGATTGATACCAGCCTGCTCACCGCTGAAACCGTAGCCCAGCTTCGCCATACACCCGGCGGCGCCTTCGGCTCCTGTCGTTACAAGCTGAAAGACATCGACACCCACCGCTCCCAGTACGAACGCCTGATTGAGGTGTTCAAAGCCCATGACATCGGCTACTTCTTCTACAATGGCGGCAACGACTCTGCCGACACCTGCCTGAAGGTTGCCCAACTGGCAGAAACCCTCGGTTATCCTTTAAAGGCCGTGCATATTCCCAAAACAGTGGATAACGACCTGCCGGTGACCGACAACTGCCCCGGCTTTGGTTCTGTTGCCAAGTACATTGCTGTCTCTACCCAGGAAGCCGCGCTGGACATCGAATCCATGTGCGCCACCTCCACCAAGGTGTTCATCCTTGAAGTCATGGGGCGTCATGCTGGCTGGATCGCTGCCGCTGGCGGCCTGGCAGGACAAGGCGAAGGAGAGCCACCACACCTGATCATCTTCCCGGAAATTCCCTTCGATCGCGGCACCATCATGGCTCGCGTGGATGACTGCGTGAAACGCTATGGTTACTGCGTGATCGTGGTTTCTGAAGGGGCGCGTTATGCCGACGGCACCTTCCTCGCTGATGCCGGCACCACCGATGCCTTTGGACACAAGCAGCTGGGCGGTGTAGCACCTACCCTGGCAGGCATGATCAAACAGGATCTGGGTTACAAATACCACTGGGCCGTGGCCGACTACCTGCAGCGCTCCGCTCGCCATCTGGCCTCCGCCACCGATGTTGCCCAGGCCTACGCGGTCGGAGAAGCCGCAGTCAAACTCGCGCTGGAAGGCAAAAACTCGGTCATGCCGACCATTGTTCGCAGCAGCGATACGCCCTACCGCTGGGAAATCGGCGAAGCACCACTATCGGCAATCGCCAACGTTGAAAAGTTCATGCCACGCGACTACATCACACCCGATGGCTTTGGCATCAGCGCGCTGGGACGCCAGTACCTGGCCCCACTGATCCAAGGGGAAGACGCGCCGCCCTACATTGATGGCATGCCCCACTATGTTCGCTTGCAACATAGTCTGGTCAGCAAAAAACTGCCTGAATTCCAGCCTTGATTAAGAAGGCCCACCGCCGCCTGTGAAAAAGCGGTGCTGGGCCTTCAGCCTTCTAAAACCACCAGCGCAAGTGCATAGGCGCGCTCATCCGAGAGCGACAGATGAATTTGCTGCACGCCTTTTTGCGCCGCCAGCTCCGCCGCCCGCCCACTCAACTGTAGATGGGGCTTGCCTAACGCGTCCTTCTCAACACTGATCTGTGACCAGGCCAGTCCATCGCGCAGGCCTGTGCCGAGGGCTTTCAGAAATGCCTCTTTGGCAGCAAAACGCTTGGCTAAAAAGGCGGCAGGCTGAGCGATGGACGCACAGTGCGATCGCTCGGCGTCACTGAGCAGGCGGGTGAGTGCCCGCTCACCCTGGCGCTCTAGCAGGCCAGCGAAACGGGCGATTTCAGCAAGATCTGTCCCGATACCCAGGATCACGCTCAGTCCCGAAAATTAATAAATTGCAGTGGTAAACCCAGGTCTGCCGACTTCAACAACGCGATCACCTGTTGCAGGTCATCCCGTTTTTTCCCGGTGACCCGCACCTGATCACCTTGAATCTGGGTCTGCACCTTGAGTTTTGCATCCTTGATCTGCTTGACGATTTTTTTGGCTGAATCGCTATCAACGCCCTCCTTAAAGGTGACCGCCAGACGGCAGGCGCGGTGAGCTTCTTCCAGCTTGCCTTCTTCCAGGCTGGCTAAATCGATGTTTTTGCGCACCAGTTCGGCGGTCAAAATATCCAGCATTTGCCGCACCTGAAACTCGGCTTCTGCCTGCACGCTCAGACTCAAATCGCCTTGCCAGACATAACGCGCCTCGACACCTTTGAAGTCAAAACGATTGCCGACGACTCGATTGGACTGATCCACCGCGTTGGTGAGTTGATGTTTGTCCAGCTCTGAAACCACATCAAATGATGGCATGGCTTTTCCTCTTTGCCTCTTAATTATCAATGATTGGCACAGTATACTACGCCACGTCTTCGCACACCGAAAACCCCAAGGGAGAAAGTCATGACGCAGCGCAGCTGGTATGTGATCCAGTGCAAAGCCAAGGAGTCATTCAGAGCCGCCGAACATCTTGAAAACCAGGGCTTTGAAATCTTTCATCCCAGCATTCAAGTCGAGCGCCTGCGACAAAAGAAGCTGCAATGGGTGCAGGAACCCCTGTTCCCCTACTATCTGTTCATCCGCCTGAATGATGTCACCGATAATTGGCGTCCGATTCGCTCCACCCGCGGGGTGCTCAAGCTGGTCCGCTTTGGTGATTTGCCGGTCAGTGTCAGTGATGAGTTGATCGACGCACTGAGGCAACATGATGCGCCAGAACCGCTTGATCTGCTCAAACAAGGGGATCGGGTCCGCATTGAAGAAGGCCCCTTCAAAGGGCTGGAAGCCATTTATCAGTGCAAGAAGGGCGAAGAACGGGTGATTCTGCTGCTCAATCTGCTGCAAAAACAGCAGCGCCTCAATCTGCCGGTGGCGGCCATTCGCCCTGCCTGATCGCCTGCCATAAGGCTTGATGCCGTGGCAGGCTCAATCCCCGCTGCTGTGCCGCCTCCAGTAGGGGCAAAATGATAAAATCCACTTCGGTAGGCCGCCCAGCCAAACGATCCTGCCACATGGAAGACTGATTGGCCGCAGTGGCGGTTAACACTTCACGAATGCGGGCAGGCCAGCCCTTCGCTGGCGCTGACAAGGGTAACCAGGGCAGCAAAGGCCCCAGTTCATCCAGCAGTGCCAGCCATTGGGTTTCAAGATCCCGGCGCAGAAGCTCACCATTGGGCACCTGATGCCAGGCAGTCAAAGGATTGATCAGATCATTGATCAGCAGCTTTTCCCACAAAACCGGCAGGATATCAGTCACTGCACTGGCGCTTAACCCGGCCTGCTGCAAGCTGCCAACCCAGGTTTCAACGCCACTTATAGCCTGCGCGCCAGACCAAACCCCCAGACGTGTTTCACCACGGCCAGCATGCACAACCAAGGCCGGATCGGCTGGGCTTCGATAGGCGCCTTCGGTCACACTGGCGGCCAGCAGTGTCTGCGTCGGTTTTAACAAGGCCGCCACCTGCTGCTGACTGCCCAGGCCATTTTGGATCATCAACAACTGGGCATCATCACTGAGGTGCACTAACCAGGGGGTCAATGCACTGGCCGCCTGAGTGGCTTTGGTGGCAAGCAACAGGTGAGAGATCGGCGCACCCGGTGCATCCAGACTGCGCAGCGTCACCGCAAGGCGGGGCTGGTCTTGACAGCCAATGCCCTGAGCAAAGCGACTGATTTGATCGGCGCGCAGCAGGAGTTCAACCTTTACTCCCGCTTTTGCCCAGTGACTGGCATACAACAGACCGAGGGCACCAGCACCCAGCACACTCACAGATTGCACAGCATCACTCCAACTGTTGCCGCGCTTTGATCAGCGCTCGATACCAGTCACGCCGCAAAGCAGATACTCTGGGAGGGCGCAGGCTCAAAAAACTCACAGCAGGGCTGACATTGTTGGTTTCAACATTGGTCAGCATCGACAGCATTTGTGGGCGCGCCCCGTAAGCGTCAATCAAGAAGTCACGGGCTTCATCGGTCAGATCAACGCGATAGTGTTTGACCAGCGCGACTGCAAGGCGCTCGGCCGCATGACTCATGTCCTGCTGCACCTCACTGGCCATTGCCGAACCCAGGGCTGCTTTCTCTGCAGCGCTCATGTCTGGCTCCAGCCCACCCAGATAGGTCGCATTGGTCGCATTCAAACCACGCTGGATTGCCGGGCGTGAGAGCTGAATATAGGGTTCCAGCGCCAGGGCTACCTCAACCGCCAGCTGACGTGCCCCCTCCAGAGTCAGCGGGCGCGAACGTCCATTATGCCGGGTAAAAAAGCGTCTGCCGCGTTTTTCTAACTGCTCACCACGAAGATAACTGACCAGGTGCTGACACACTGCGACCTTTTGCTCATCGGTCAGTGCCACGACCCTTTCCTGAATACGCAAACCCGTTCGTCCCGGCCCTAAACGCAAGCGGCTGGCTTCATCGCCAAATTTTTCAGCCAGCTGATTCCAGCGCTCAGAGGCTTCGAGTAACGCGGCATGGGCCTTGCCCAGTTGCTGATATCCCTGGCGGGCCGCTTTATAAAGGCTCAAGGACTTGCCTAACACATCCGATTTATTGCGCAGCTCAGTCAGACTATCAAGACGATTGTGGCGGGCTTCACGCGCTAACTGGCTGACCTCATTTGCCAGCCGATCAAAGATTTCTTCCACTCGGTTGATCAATTCCTGGGCGGACAGCCCGTTTGGCAGCAGGTCGTGGTTGGCTTCTTCGGTTTCCACCAAAAAGCCTGCCAGGGCGCGAAGGCGGTTGCTGCCACTGGCTTGTGCAATGCGGTATTGACTGCGTTTTTCTTCCAGCTCATCCAGAGCGCGCGCTAACTTCCACTGCCCCGAGTAGCTGAAAGTCAGCATCGGGATCTCCCGCCCGTTGACCAGCTCAAATGCGAGGATCAGCATTTCCTCAACATCCTGCAGGGTCATCAGCAGCAGGTTGTCTTCTTCAATCGCGGCCAAGACCCGCTCGATAAAATGCTCATCGCGCGGCACGCCTTTTTCCAACTGAGGCGCCTCACCGCGAAAACGATCCCGCAGCACACTGGCCGCCTCGGGTGCGACTTCATTGAGCCACTCCAGGGCACTTTCAATGCGCTCGCGGTGCTGGCGATTTAAATCCCGCACCCGGGAGTAAAGTCCGGCACGACGGTAGGTTTCCACCCGCCCAAGAATTTTGGCAATTTCGCTGTCGCCAGTGAGTTCCTGAGCAGCAAAAGCCACGCCATCGGGAGTGAGTTCAACTCGGCGCAGGAGTTGCAAGGCCGCCTCACGCTGACGCGCCTCACCCTCTTCATAGCTTTCGACAATCAAATCCCTGGCGGCCAGGATCAAGTCCGCCAGCTTGTCGATGGCCTCACTCACATCCTGCTGTGCCTGCTCTTTGACATGACCATGAGTCATGTCGTACACCACCTTGGCGATAAAGGCGATCAGACCCGACAGCAGGGTGAACAGGAAGAAATAAATCAGGGTTTGGATGGGCGGCAGTTTGCCATAGGCCGCATAAAACCCGCCCATCAAACCTAAAATCGTGACCGGCCCGGCGGTCCAGATGATATTGAGAATATTGCGTGTCCAGTGCACGCGGTGAACCACCCGACTGATCCGCTCGATCTGTTCGTTACCTTCACGCTCTAGCGAAACCCGCGCTGGCTTGAGATTTTTTTTCAAGCGACGAAATGGCCACCAGCTCATGGCGAACCTCCCGCTGTTGATACACTGCCAGATGGCTTGGTTTCATCTTCCTCCACCGGCTCATCACGCTGACACTGAAGCGGTGCCGGGAAGTACTTCATCAGCACCCAAAGCAGCGGCAGCCCGACCAGCGCGACCACCGCAGTCATCGCAAAAAACACCACCCAGTCTCCACCCAGTTGATCCACCATCCAGCCACTGGATGCCGACAGCCAGATTCGCGCCAGATTCCCCAAGGAGGCTAACAGGGCATACTGGGTCGCGGTATAGGCGGAATTACACAGGCTGGACAAATAGGCCACAAAGGCCACCGTGACCAGCCCCGTGGTAAAGTTATCTGTGGTCAGCGCGATGGTGAACACCAGTGTTGACTGGCCGGAGGCCGCCAGCCAGGAGTAGGTCAGGTTGGTTGCGGCGGTGGCCAGACCAGAGATGAACAGTGCCTTGAGCACACCCACCCGAGCGACCAGCACACCCCCCAGCACCACCCCAAGAATATTGGCACCCAGACCATACACCTTTGCCACTTCAGCGATTTCAGTCAGGCTGAAGCCCAGCTCACGATAAAACACCCCGGACATCCGTCCCAGCAGTGCATCCCCCAGCTTGAAGACAAACACAAACAGCAAAATCCACATCCAACCCTTGCGCCGGGTAAACTCAGCAAAAGGCGCGATCAGGCTGATATACAGCCATCCTGCCGCCTTTTTTAGCTTTGCAGGCAGGGCATTAAAACGCTGCACATAGGCCAGCGCACGCGACTCTTCTGCCAGGGTTTCTGCCGGCGGCGGCAGGTTAGGCTCAGGGCTGAGCACCACCGCCAGCATGCCGACCAGAATACCGAAAGCCAGCAACAGGTAGGCCGTGTTCCAGCCAAAGGCTTCAGCCAGATACAACCCTCCCGCAGCCCCCACCAGAGTGCCGCCCAGATGCCAGCCCCAAATCGC
>SKHR01000064.1 GCA_007116865.1 Marinospirillum sp.
CAGTCACGCAAGGCTTGACGGCGCAAACGCACCACATCACGCCCCAGGTGTTTGCGGGCTTTAACCAGTTGACGATTCAAACCGGCAAAACTCACCTTTTCGGCCAGGTTCTGCCCCTGCTCGTTCAATAACAGGCGTAAAGACTGGGGTGGCAAAAAGCGTGCGGCACCCACCGGCAGGGCACTGGCTGGCTCAAAACAATAAAACACTTCCACCAGCAGGGTGCCGGGTGGCAGTGCCGGATTTTTCAACAAAGCCACACAGGCATTGCCCAGCGAGCTGCTCAGGCTGCCCTCCAGCAGATTGCGAATCAGCGGATGCTCCCAAGTGATATACAACCAATCCTCGTGCTGCAGCGCCTGCTGGCGTGACAAGGTCACGGTCTGACCTGCTTCCAAATCAATCGGCAAATCGGCCAGCAAACGGGTATCCGACTGGTGGTCGGGTTGCAGGGTCAGACTGGTGGTATCCAGATCCTCACTGGGGATGCGATACACATCCAGGCCCCGCTCCAGCAGCTCGCGTAAGGCCGCATCCTGCTCGGTACTGCCCAAAGCCTCGACCAGCGGCCCACTCACTTCAGGCCGGTGTGACGCCATCTCCAGCAAACGATGCCGACCCGCTTCCAGTGCCTGCTGTGCCGCTGCATGCGCGCGCTGGATCTCCGCCAGCCAGGTTTCATCCAGCACACCCTTCAGCAACTGATCTTCCAGTTCCGTTTGTTTGGCCTGCCACAAAGACGGCGCTGCAGGTCGTGGCGCTGTAAACTGATCCAGCCCCTGGTCACACCAGGCAAACCACGCGGCCTGAGCCGATCCCTCAAAATAAGGCAAATGCAACTGCACCGTCTGAGTCTGACCTATCCGGTCCAAACGCCCAATGCGCTGCTCCAGAGCATCAGGGTGAGGCGGCAAATCAAACAACACCAGGTGATGAGCAAACTGAAAATTGCGTCCCTCGCTGCCAATTTCCGAGCAGATCAGCAGGGGAGTGCCATCCTCAGGATCCGTAAACCAGGCTGCCACCTGGTCGCGTTCCAGCAGTGACTGGTTTTCATGAAACACCCCGGCGATCAAGCCGGTTCGCCGCCGCAGTGCTTCACTTAAATCCAGCGCCGTATCAGCGTGATGACAGATCAGCAGAAGCTTTTCGCCTTTCAAGGCTTTTAACCGCTCAATCAGCCAGTCCACCCGAGGGTCAAACTGCCACCAGGGACCAGAAGCCTGCGCGGTGGCCTGATAAACCCGCTCGGGATAAAGCAGCGCCCAGGGCCAGGGCTGTTCTGCCAGGGCTTCGGCCATCGCCTGACGTTGAATCGGTGCAAAGTCTGCTGCCAGACTGGCGTATTCCACCGGGCAGGCCAGGGGTGCCGGATGCAGCTGACGGGCAGGAAAACCTCCAACACTGGCACGTCGATTGCGAAACAACACTCGCCCCGTGCCGTAGCGATCCAGCAACTGTTCACTCAACTGTTGGCTGGCTAACTGACGCTGTTCGTCACTGGCCTCAGGATGAGACAAGAGGCCCAGCAGCGCCCTTGTGTCTTCACACAAAAAGGGCAACAAAGCCGTTTGATCTGCCTCGGCCAAGGGCTCACCCGCCTGGATTCGACTCAGCACCCGCGCCACGCTCTGATAACGCCCTTCTTCCGCCTGAAAATCCGCCAGGCTGGGATAACGCAAAGGGTCCAGCAGGTGCAACTGGGCAAAAAAGCCCTGCGCACCGGCCTGCTCAGGTGTGGCCGTCAGCAATAGCAGGCCGGGTATTTTTTGCGCCAACTGCGCCACACTCTGATAAACCGGCCCTGGCGCATCCGCTGACCAGTCCAGATGGTGCGCCTCATCCAGGATCAACAAATCCCAGGGCTCGTCCACAAAACGCTGTAACACGGCCGGATCTGAAACCACCCAATCAAGGCGGCACAAGGCGATCTGCGCCTGCTCGATACACTGCTCATCGGCTTCCAGACGCCCCGCATCCAATAGCTGCGCAGCCAAACCAAAACGGCGCAATAGCTCCACCAGCCATTGATGACACAAGGCCGGCGGCACCAGAATCAAGGCGCGCTGAGCCCGACCACAAGCCAGTTGCTGATGCAGGATCAAACCGGCCTCGATGGTTTTACCCAGCCCCACCTCATCGGCCAGCAAAACCCGTGGCGCCAAGCGTTGCCCCACTTCCTGGGCGATATATAACTGATGCGGAATCAATTCGACCCTGGGGCCACGCAGTCCGCGCAATGGATCACTGGCCAAACGCTGTTGCGCCTGATGACTCACGGCCCTTAAGGTCGATTCACTTAAACGATCCAGTTGCCCGGTCAATAAACGCTCTTTGGGGCCTTGAAAACTCAAGGCCGCACTCAACTGTGTTTCCACAACCGTGACCGACTCACCCTCAGCGTTAGTCGCCAAATAGATCCGCAGACCTTCCTGGGTTTCAACCTGATCCACCCGTGCCGACCAGCCCGCTTCATGCATGAGCAGATCACCGGGGCCAAGCTCTACCCGTGTGAGTGGCGCACTTTGCAAAGAATACACACGGGTTTCTTCCTGCAAGGGAAAAAACACCGTCAGCTGCCGTCCTTCGATTCGCAGCAGGGTTCCTAAACCCAGTTCGATTTCTGCATCGCTGATCCAGCGCTGGCCTAGTTGAAGTGAAGCAAGAGATAACTCAGAGGACAATTGGGACACGACAAACCTGTGAAGTTGAATAACCGCCGTTAAAAAGAGCCGTCTATTTTGACAGGATGCGCAAGGCAGGTCGAATGTCAGTTTTGCCACAGGCCAACATCACACCCCGAACAAAACCCCCACTTGCCCGGTTGAAACCCCGCTCAACAGCGGGGCTGGCGCACATTGGCCAGACTGGCGTCAATTTTGCATCATTGGTTATTTTGATCCAATTCAAGGAGCCACCATGAGCCAAACACCCCACCCTGAGTCTGACCTTGACCGTTATGTCACGTTTAAAGGGATCGACTGTGATGGCCGGGCCAAACAACTCATGCAGCGTATCGAGGCACTGGCCGCCGCCCCGCAAGCCAGCTCCCCCTTCTGGGATTATTTTCTTGCCAAACGCACCCCGCGCTCTGGCCCCAAGCCCGACGATCTTTTTTTAATTCACACCAACATCAACCAGCTCTACGAGTTATTTGAACAGGCCGAGGACGAAACCGCCCTTGCCATGCTGGCCTGGCTGGAAGAGCATTGCTGCTAGCTGCGTAGTGGGTTTTTTAACCCGCAAATACTGCTAACATGGGTGAGAAAACTGACGGCCTGAAATCCGCAGGAAAGGGCACTCCAGGATCACCCATGATTTACACCTACCCAAGCAATCGACTCGAAGTGCTGGCCCAGGCCCTGGCCTGTCAGCTAAGCCAGTCCAACACGCCGGTACTGAGCCCGCAGCTGATTCTGGTGCAGCATCCAGGCATGCAGCACTGGCTGAACATGCAGCTGGCAACAGAGCACCAGATCGCGATGAACCTGGCTTTTCCTCTGCCTGTGCGCCAACTCTGGGAGCTGATCCGCCTGGTACTAGGTGATCAAAAAGTGCCCCAGCAGTCCCCCTATGCGCGGGAGGTCCTGGTTTGGCGGCTTTACCCTCTGCTGGCAGATCCACAAGTCACCGACGACCCGGTATTTGCCGCACCCACGCGCTACTGGCAACAACAGTCGCCGCATCAACAGGCACTAAGACGTTACCAACTGGCAGAAGAGCTGGCGGACTTGTTTGAGCAGTATCTGATCTACCGTCCAGACTGGATCCGAGCCTGGGATCAAGGCCAGTTCACCCTGCCCAACACGGCAGAGCCCCATCACCAAACCAATTCAGACACCCAGCGCTGGCAGGCAGGCTTATGGCAGCGACTCACTCAAGCCGAACCCCTGCACCCGGTCGCCCTGCTGGATCTGGCGCTCAAGCAACTGCCCAAAGGCCCGGCCCATCCACTGCCGGATGAGCTCTTTATTTTTGGCATCAACACCCTGGCACCCCTCTGGCTGGACTTTCTCAAGACACTGTCGAGCCACAAGCAGCTGGATATCCACCTGTTTTATCTCAATCCGACCAATGAGTTCTGGCAGGAGGCGGTGAACGATAAAACTGCCGCTCGCCAGCGTGCATTGTGGCTGGAAACCCACGATAGCGAGTCGGGTTTTATCACGGATCAGGGCAACCCACTGGTCACCGGGCTGGGTCGCCAGGGACAAACCTTTGTTCGCCTGATCAGCGACTGGGCCGACATCGAAGTGGAGGCCTTTGCCGAACCCACCGAATCCACCCTGCTGGGCAGCCTGCAAGCCGACCTGCTGAGGTTTTATGATGCCCGAGAAAACCCGCGCTCAGTGGATGATCACAGCATTCACTTTGTCAGTGCTCACAATGCGCTGCGTGAGGTTCAAGCCCTGCATGACTGGCTGCTGGATCAGTTCTCGCAACACCCGGATCTCACCCCCAAAGACATCGTGGTGATGTGCCCCAAAATTGAAGACTATGCGCCCTTTTTTGAGGCCGTGTTCGCCACTCACTGGGACACAGAAACCACCGGCACACTGCGCCTGCCTTGATCGATTGCGGATCGCAAGCTGGATGACACCGACCCCACCCTGGCCGCTTTTATTGAACTGCTCAGCCTGCCCGATGCCCGTTTTCAGGTCAGCCAGGTCATGAGCTGGCTGCAAGTTCCCAGCATTGCGCAGCGCTTTGGCTTTACAGCGGCCGACTTATCGCTTATTCGGGACTGGCTGCAAGCCGCTGCCATCCACTGGGGGCTGGATGCCGATCACAAACAGCAGTGGATCACCGGTCAGCGCCAGACCGCCTACACCTGGCGCCAGGGGCTGGAGCGCCTGCTGCTGGGCTTTGCCTGGGGGGATGAAGCCGCGCTGGTTCAGGACCAACTGCTGCTGCCCCAGGTCGAAGGTCAGGATGCACAAATTCTGGGTCGACTGATCGATTTCATTCGCCGCCTTGAGGCGTTGCTTAACGCCTTCAAAAGACCGCGCAGCCTCAGTGAGTGGCAGGTGTTTCTGCAGGAGCAACTGGTCGACACCCTGCTGGATGAACCCGACACCCCTTCCGAGGTGCCCGAAGTTTTGCTTTCAACCCTGCGCAGCCTCGGAGAAAAGGCCCAAAAAGCCCAGTTTGATGACCCCCTGCCCCTGGCCGTGGTGCGCGATCTGCTGCGCAAGGAGTTTGCTAGCCCCACCCACACCGGGCGGCAGTTTTTGGTCGGCAAGATCACCGTTTGTTCGCTCGTGCCAATGCGCGCCATTCCCTTTAAGGTCGTCGCCCTGCTGGGCATGAATGATGGTGAGTTTCCGCGCGTGCGTGCGCCCCTGGGCTTTGATTTGATGGCAAACACCGCCGCACGCCCTGGCGATCGTTCGCGCCAGGAAGATGATCGTTATCTATTCCTGGAAGCCCTGCTATCCGCGCGCCAGGCCTTGTATATCAGCTATCAGGGCCGGGATGTTCGCACCAACAGCGAACGCCAGCCCTCATTGCTGGTTTCTGAGCTGATGCGTTATTTGCAAGGTGCCACCGGCTGGCGCCCGGACGCGATTCAGCCGCTCGCCCTGCAACCCTATGATCCAGTCAATTATCAGGGACCGCATCCAACCTACGATGCCTCCTGGTTGCGTTTGACTCAGCCCCTAAACCCACGCCAGCGCCTGCTGCAGCTGCCTTTGCCCGATGATCTGCCAACGCAGTTGCCATTGAACACCCTGCTCAACGCCGCACTGCATCCGGCACGTTATTTTGCCCAGCAGCGCCTGGGGCTGTATCTGGGCCAGGAAGAAAAAAGTCCACTGAGCGATCGCGAACCCTTTGCCACCACCCATTTGGATCGCTACCAGTTGCAACACACCTGGATTGAACAGCGGTTGCAAAGCGACACCCCCATCGACCGGACTTTGCTGTTAACCACCGCACGCCGATCCGGTTTATTGCCAGACCACCCCCTGATCGACGCTGAACTGGAAGACTGGATCCATCAGGCCGATGACTTTGCCACCTATGTGCAACAGCGCAATGGCCACCTGGAAAACCAGCACCTGGAGGTCTGCCTGGAGGGGCTGTGCCTGAGCCGTTCGGTACAACGCAGTGAGCACCAACACCTGCTGCAGGCCCGTCTGGCCAACCCCAAAGCCAAGGATCGCTTGACCCTGTGGCTGGATCATCTGCTGGCCAACAGCCTTGAACCCACCACCAGCCTGGGCATTTATCGAGGCAAGGATGACCAATGGCTGGAAGTTCAGCTCGCGGCAATGGATCAAGCACAGGCGCAGGATCAGCTCAAAGCCTGGATACAACTCTGGCGCGACAGCCTTTGTCAGCCGCTGCCCTGGCATAGTGAGCTGGGACTGCAAATCAAACACCAGGACTTTGTCGGCAAGGGCTTTGAACAGGTCTGGCAGAGCAACCCCTATGCATCCGGCCTGGATCAAGACCCCTATCTGCAATGGTTCTGGCCCGAGCCACCCGATCCAGACGCACTGCTCCAGGCACTAGAGCCGCTTTATCTGCCACTGCTTGAGGCGCTGCAGGAAACCCCGATTGCTCAGGAGGCCAAGGATGACTAACCCCTTGATCGCCCACCAGCTGCCACTGACTGGCAAACACCTGATTGAGGCCAGCGCAGGAACGGGGAAAACCTACAACATCACGCGGATTTATTTGCGCCTGCTGCTGGAAACCCCGCTTAAAGTCCAAAACCTGCTGGTGATGACCTTCACCCGCGCGGCCACTGCCGAGCTGAAAGGGCGCCTGAACCAGGCACTCAACGCCGCGCTGGAAACCTGGGGGCAACCAACCCAGGACCCGTTTTTCACCCACCTCTATGCTCAGCGCCCGGCGGCTCAAGCCAAAGCCAGGCTGCGTGAAGCAGTGCTGCACCTTGATGAAGCCGCGATCTACACCCTGCACGGCTTTTGCAAACGCGCCCTGACCGATCAGGCCTTTGTCAGTGGCATCAGTTTTCATGCCGATCTGGAAGCCGACACGGCGGCGCTGATCGAACAGGCCGTTGAAGACTGGTATCGCCACTGCCAGCAACGTCCAGACTTTGCCGAGCTTTATGCACTCTGGCCAACACCCCAGGCATTCTGCAAAGCCTGGGGGCATCAAATTGCCAGTCATGAACAAATCAGTGCGCCGCCTCTGCCCGATCTGACCAGCACCTGGCTGACCTTTGCATCGGCCTGGCAAGCCACCGAGGCCGAAGCCTTTGCCAAGCTCAATATCCAGTCACGGCGCAACCCAGAGACCAAACAAGCCATGCAGCAGATTGCCGAGCAACTGACGCTTTGGGCAGCCTTGCCATGGAACCCCGACTGGCTGCCGGAATTATCCGCAAGGCTCAACACCAAAGACCTGGTCGGCAGTGAGAAAAAACGTACTCAGCAGCCCGAACTTGCCCAGCTGTGTGATCAACTGGACCGCCACCAGCACGCGCTCAAGGCGCAGTGGGCGCTGGCTGGCATCGAGTTTGCCCGCCAAGCGGTCCAACACAGCAAACAGCAACGCGATCAACTGGATTTCAATGATCTGATTCAAACCCTGCGCGCCCGGTTAGACGATCCTCAGACCGGCCCAGACCTGGCCGCCAGCCTCAGCCGCCAGTTTCCAGCGGCCCTGGTGGATGAGTTTCAGGATACCGACCCGGATCAGTATGCGATTCTTGAAGCCCTGTATGGCAAGGCCCAGCAGAATCAGCAGCTTTTATGCATGATCGGCGACCCCAAGCAGGCGATTTATGGTTTTAGGGGCGGGGATGTTTTTGCCTACCTCGCCGCTCGCCAGTCAGCCGATGCCCACTGGGTGATGGATACCAACTACCGCTCCGCCGCAGGCGTGATTCAAGGCTACAACCGCTTGTTTCATGGCGCGCCTCTGGATCAGCCAGCATCCAGCCAGGTGTTTGGTTTTGACATTGCCTATCACCCGGTCAAAGCGGGCAAACCCCAGATGGGTGGCCTTCAAGACCCACAACCACGCGGTGATTTTCATTGGTGTTTGCTGCCCCCCCTGGCGGACTTTCCGGGGATCAACAGCCAGCAAAACGGCTATACCCAGGCGGGTCAGTCGGTGCTGGCCGATTGGTGTGCCGCAGAAATCCAGCGCCTGCTCAACGAGGCCCGGCTTGATGACCGCCCCCTCCAGCCAGCCGACATTGCCCTGCTGGTGCGTGATCGTCATGAAGCCGCCCGAATGCAACAGAGCCTGCGCCACTACGGCCTTAAAGCGGTTTACCTCAGCGCCCAGGAAGGCGTGTTCGACAGCGAAGAAGCCCAGCAACTGTTGATCGCGTTGCGCGGTATTTTGCAGCCCGAAAAAGACCGCCTGTTGATTGCGGCCCTGGCAACCCCCTGGTTAGGTTACGACGCAGAACAACTGGCCGCCGTGCAGCAGGACGAACAACGCTGGGCAACCGCCATCACCCAGGTCAGCCGCTTGCGGCAACAATGGCTCAAGCAGGGCTTTATGAAAATGGCTCTGACCCTGTGCCAAACGCGCCTGCATCCTGAGCCCAATCGCCATGATCGCTGCCTGACCAATGCCCAACATCTGATCACCCTGTTACAACAGGCCAGCCAGCGTCATCGCCAACCCGAAGCGCTGATTCACTGGTTTGAACAAACCTGCGAAGAAGCCAAAAATCTCAAACCCAGCGAACACCAACAGCTACGCCTTGAAAGCGATGGTGACCTGATCCGCCTGGTCACGCTGCATGGTGCCAAGGGGCTGGAATATCCCGTGGTTTTTCTGCCGTTCATCAGTTACGGCAAGGATCCCAGTCGCCAGTCATCAACGCTGGTGCGTTATCACGACCGTGATGACTATCAGGCGCACCGGGTGCTGGCGCCTCAATCCGAGCAACTGGCATGGGCACAGGAAGAAGACGCCGCCGAAGCCATCCGCCTGCTTTATGTTGGCGCGACACGGGCTGAACGGCGACTGTATCTGCTGGCCGCTGCCTTCAGCCAGTTCAAACGCTCCCCCCTGGCTCATTGCTGCAAGGCAAGTGACTTTGACCAGCTCTGCCAACAGATCCAGCAGCAGGTTGATGAAGGCTGCGCCCTGTTACAGATGATTGATCAACGCCCGGCTGCGCCAAACACGCCTCCGGCGGATGCATCCAGCCCCGCATCCGCCCTTAGTGCAGCGCGCTTTGAGCGGGGGATTGAAACAGACTGGTTTTTGTCTTCCTTTTCCGCCTTAACGCGCAATCTGCGCCATGGCGGGATTTCTCTGCCGGATCGAGACTCTGTCAGCGCACCCAACCCCCTTGATGCTCTGGATATCACACCGCTGCCATCCCGTGGCCTGCCCGCCTTGCGCTTCAGCCTGCCCAGAGGCACCGAGGCAGGCAACCTGCTGCATGACCTGCTGGAACAAACCCAGGCGGATTCACTGGATACCCAACGCATCACCGCACAGGTGAGCCACCGCTACCTGCGCCTGGTGCGCAACCTCGATCGCTGGCCCGAAAACCTGACTCAGTGGCTCCAGGAGATCTACCACACCCCGCTGCCCAGCGGCACCACTCTGGCCCGCCTGTCCGCTCAAGACCAGCTCAAAGAAACCGAATTCTACTTTCCCATGCAGGGTGGCACCGCGAGCGCACTGGCGCAGATCTTGCAGCAACATCGCCAGGGCTCCAGCGTCAACCTGCCGGTGGAAGGACGCTTAAAAGGCATGATGCATGGCTTTATCGATCTGATTTACTGTCATCAAGGGCGCTATTATCTGGTCGATTACAAGTCCACTTATCTGGGCGAGACCTTTGCCGACTATCACCCTGATGCCCTGGAGCACAACTTGCGGCAGAACTTTTATGACCTGCAAGCACTCATCTACACCCTGGCACTGCACCGCTATCTGCGCTGGCGATTACCCGACTACCAACCTCAGCAGCACCTGGGGGGTGTCGAGTATTTGTATCTGCGCGGCATGCACCCGGAGCAAACCAGTGGCATTTATCATCGCCCTGTGGACCACCAGGCACTGAGCGCCCTGGATGCCCTGTTTGCGCCCACTCAAGCCGCTGCTCAAGGAGACCACTGATGCCAGATCCTGCTGATATTTCTGCTCTGGATCAGGCTCTGGCGGATCAGCTATGTGCCTGGTATGGCTGTGATCGAGTGGATTTCCACGACACGGTGATCGACCTCAGTCAGGCGCTGCAACAGGGTCACAGCTGCCTGCATCGCGATGATCACACGCTGGCTCAAAAGCTCGAAGGCCTGCCGCTGGCACCGCAGGATGCCACACCGCTGGTGTTCGATCAGAACCGCCTCTATCTGCGGCGTTACTGGCAGTTTGAAACCGAGCTGGCCGCTGCCCTCAGACAGCGCACCCGACCAACGCCCCTTGCCGACATCCCGCAGGCCCGTCAGTGTCTCGATCAGCTGTTCGCCGACCCCGTTGAACCCAGTCAAACCAATTGGCAAAAGATCGCCGCCGCCAATGCGCTGCTACAAGGGTTTAGTGTGATCGTGGGCGGCCCCGGCACCGGCAAGACCTACACCGTCACCCGTCTACTTGCCTGCCTGATGACCTGCTTGCAGTCCACAGCCTCTGTACCGCTGGTGGTAAAAATGGCCGCCCCCACCGGCAAAGCCGCGCAGCGACTGGCGGAATCAGTGGCTCTGGCAAAAACCCAACTGCAAGGGCTGGTTGATCCGGCCATACTTGACCTGATTCCCGACCAGGGACAAACCCTGCACCGGCTGCTCGGAGTGATCCCCCGCAGCCTGCAATTCCGCCATCAGCAAAACAACCCCCTGGCGCTTGATATCCTGGTCGTCGATGAATCCTCCATGATTGACCTGCCGCTGATGACCCGCCTGTTTCGTGCGCTTCCGCCTCAGTGTCGTGTCATTCTTCTCGGTGACGCCAACCAGTTGCCCTCCGTTGCTGCAGGTTCGGTATTAGCGGATCTTGCACCCGCCAGCCCACCCAGCTACTCCGCGGCTCATTTGCAGCGGCTGGAATCCCTTGGCATCTCGCTGCCCCGCAGCGAACCCCCATGCAGAGACTATGTCACCTGGCTGCAACAGAGCCGACGTTTTGATGATGACAGCGGCATCGGTCAACTGGCTCAACGACTGCTGCTTGGCCAGGCACAAGCCAGTCTGGACTGTTTTAAAAACTACCCACAAGCACTGGCGTGGCGCGCCACTGAGCCCCTGCACACTGCTCTGACCGAGTGGGCGCAGACCTTTTATCGCCCTGTTCAGGAAGCCGATTGCCTCGCCACCGCCTTTGAGCAGCTCGGACGCTTTCGAATTCTGTGCGCCACCCGCACGGGGGCCAGAGGCGTGGAGGCGATCAACCGCCAACTGGTTCAACAGCTCAACCCGAGCGGACAAACCTTTTTTGCCGGACAACCCCTGATGATCACCCGCAACCAGTATGATCTCGGGCTATTCAATGGCGATATCGGTTTGATCTGGCCGGATGACCAGGGACAGCTTTTCGCCTGGTTCCCCACGCCACAGGGTTTCCGTCCACTGGCCACCGCACGCCTGCCAGAGCACGAAACCGTTTACGCCATGACCATCCACAAAACCCAAGGCTCCGAGTTTGACCAGGTTGCCCTGGTTTTACCGGATCAACCCCAGGCACTGCTCAGCCGCGAACTTCTCTACACCGGCCTGACCCGCGCCAAACACAAACTCACCCTCTGCGGCAGCGAAAGCATCTGGCGCAACGGCGTCGAACAACGGATTCAACGCCACTCGGGGCTGAGTTTGCGGCTGGCTGGAGTAGAAACTAATACATAAAGGCAAACATCGCTCAAACAGCGCTTTTTTTGGCATTCAAGGAGGTTAACATGTCAGCACCTGAGACCAACGAAGAAGCATCTAACACCGCCACTCAGCTATTTGCAGATGGATATTTCTGTGCTGAAAGTGCGCTGCTGGCCATTGCTAAAAACCAGGGCCTGGACTCCCCGCTTTTGCCCAAAATGGCCACCGGCTTTTGCAGCGGCATGGCGCGAACCTGCGGCACCTGTGGCGCACTCACCGGTGCCATGATGGGGGGCAGCCTCGCCTTGGGGCGGTCTCAAACCGGTGAGAGTGTTGAGCCCTGTTACACGGCGATCCAGCAACTGATTCAGGGATTTGAAGACCGCTTTGGTAGCCGTGACTGTCAGACCCTGCTGGATGGCTGCGACCTTAACACCCCCGCCGGGCAAGCGATGTTCAAGCAGCAGCAACTGGGGCAGCGCTGTCGTGAAATCACCGGCAAAA
>SKHR01000124.1 GCA_007116865.1 Marinospirillum sp.
AAGATACCCACACCATTCACTTCCCACTGCTTGCCAGTGGATTTGATGATGATCTTTTCACCCTTTTTCAGGGTGCCATTTTTAATTCGAATCAGAGAAACCACACCCAGGTAGTTATCAAACCAGGAGTCGACAATCAGCGCTTGCAAAGGCGCATTCGGGTCACCTTCTGGAGCAGGGATACGGGCCACCAGCTGTTCAAGCAGGTCCTCAATACCCAGGCCACTTTTAGCCGAACAACGCACCGCATCGGTCGCATCCAGGCCGATGATTTCTTCAATTTCTTTGGCCACTTTTTCCGGGTCGGCTTGGGGCAGGTCCATTTTGTTCAAAACCGGCACTACTTCCAGCCCCTGTTCGATGGCGGTGTAGCAGTTGGCCACCGACTGCGCCTCAACCCCCTGCCCGGCATCCACCACCAACAGCGCCCCTTCACAGGCCGCCAAAGAACGTGATACCTCATAAGAGAAATCCACGTGTCCAGGGGTATCAATAAAGTTGAGCTGGTAGGTCTGACCCGTTGGCGAGTGGTAGTTGAGGGTCACACTTTGCGCTTTGATCGTGATGCCGCGTTCCCTTTCCAGATCCATGGAGTCCAGCACCTGCGCCTTCATTTCACGATCGCTCAGTCCTTCACAAAACTGAATGAATCGATCCGCCAGGGTGGATTTGCCATGGTCAATATGGGCGATGATAGAAAAGTTACGGATATGCTCAAGACGGCTCACGATTGGCTGCACCAGAGAAGGTTTATAAGGGTCAATAAAAGGGCGACAGTCTAACTGATTCGAGGCCTCAGGGAAACGACCCAGGCAGGGGTTTCCCTAAGGCCAGGCAGGATCATTCTGGAATGCGTAAAGCCACAAACAAAGGACTTCCGCTACGCACCAGGCGCACGGCAATCGATTGATTGGCCGGCAAGGCGGAGGCCAGTTCAGTAAAGTGCGCCGGATCACGAATCGTTTCGCCTTGCAACGAAACCAGCAAATCATCTCGGCGAATGCCTGCCGCTGCGGCCGGGCTGCCAGGCGTGACATCCACCACCCGCACACCTGAAGTGACTGACCAGCTATCTTTTAATCCACTGGGCAAGGGCTCAACTCGCACCCCCAGTCGGCTTGCTTCAGCAGGTTGCTCAGTGGATCGCCCGGTAGAGGCGATCTGTGGATCCTCAGGCCGCTCACCGACGGTAAAGTTGAGTGTGATACGTCGACCATCGCGTAAAACCAGAAAACGACCCGAGTCACCTGGGCGAATCTGCCCAACAGCCGGTGGTAAATCAGATGCCCGCTCAATAGTCTGACCATTGACTTCCAGAATGATGTCACCTGAGCGGATACCACCGACGCCCGCGGGGCCAGATTCATCAACATTCGCAATCAGTGCGCCTCTAGGGCTATCCAGGCCAAAGGATTCAGCCAGATCCCGATCAACATTTTGAATCACCACACCCAGCCAGCCACGACTGACCCGACCCGTTTCACGCAATTGATCAGCCACCTGCATGGCGACCTTGGCAGGAATGGCAAAAGACAAGCCCATGAACCCACCGGAACGGGTGTAAATCTGCGAGTTGATGCCGACCACTTCACCATTGAGGTTAAATAAAGGGCCGCCCGAGTTACCGGGATTGATCGCGACATCGGTTTGAATGAAAGGCACATAGGTTTCATTCGGCAGAGCGCGCCCCTTGGCACTGACAATCCCGGCCGTGACCGAGTGATCAAAACCGAATGGGGAGCCAATCGCCAGCACCCACTCACCCACTCGCAGTGCATCTGAGTCACCGATGCGCACCACGGGCAAGCCGTTGGCTTCTACTTTGAGCAAAGCGATATCGGTAGAAGGATCACTGCCGATCAGTTCTGCGACCAACTCACGTCGATCACTCAGTCGCACAATGATTTCGTCGGCACCCTCAACCACATGATTATTGGTCAACAAATAACCATCGCTGGAAATAATAAAACCTGATCCAAGCGACTGGCGCTGCTGTTGCCGCGGAACATTGCCTCGCGGATCATGAAAGTCTTCAAAAAAATGACGAAATATTTCCGGCATACCTGGCGGCATTGCACCCTGGCTAGGGCGTTGAGCCTGGCGAACCTGAGTGGTACTGATATTGACCACCGCCGGTGAAGCTTGCTCGACCAGCTCAGCAAAATCCGGCAGCGACCGTGCAGCCACCTGCGTCCAGCTGAAGAGCAAACACAAGATCAGCGAAAAGCGGGTAAAAGAACCGATCCAGTGATGTTTCATTTGAGTTTTCTCCCAAGCCTGACTGAGAATCACGTTATTTCGTTAGCGGCCAGTTTACGAACCAGCTGCGGGCGCCGACGACCTGCCCATCGACGCGCTAGAAGCAACCCCAAAACCAACCCCAAAAGCCCGCTCAGCGCGGTCCACAACAGGCTAGCCATCCCCGCCTGCTCAGCCATCAGCGCACCCAGCAACAAACCAAGCAAAGGCAAAAGAAACTGTAATAAAGCCGCTTTCATCATATCGGTTGGCAAAACGACCAGCTCAACCCGGTCACCGGGATGCAACTCAAAACCCGGGTGTGGTAGCTCAAAAGTCGTCGTGGAAGAAGAGGTTAACCAGCGCGCCCATAGCCCCTGACCACAGCCTCCCGCCAGGTGACAGGAAGCACAGCCTTTTTTTTCACAGGCGGACAAACGAACCGACATCGAGTCAACCGCCACCACTTCGGCAGCTTGCGATATCACGGTCATCGCCTGCCTCAGCGATCCATTCCTTGCGGCGCAAGAATCATCGGCCGATGCAGGGTTTCGGCTCTTGCAGAGTCAAGGGGTTCAGACTGGCTTGTTGCGAAGCTCACCAGGGAACGCCCGGTGAATGCCTGAGGCGATAGTGGAGTGTCACTCACTGGCCTGGAAACTCGAGCAAATGGCTGAGGCGCCTCAGCCACAAGTCGCGGTGCCATTTGGGCTGGATTAGTCACAGGCTGTGCCGCCATCGGCGTAGAGCTGGCACCGGGCTGAGGCCCATCAGTACTGGTGTTATAAATTTGCACACCAGTGATCACCAACAGAGCAACTGAAGCGGCCAGTGCGCCACCACGCCACCAGCTATGGCGATCTTCGCGTTTTAGCGGGGCCTCTCCAGCCACGGCAGCCAGGGTTGGTGCCTTCGTTTGAACTTGTAAATCTGGCTGAACCTCTTCCGCCGAGGTTTCGGCTTCCAGGCGCGCCATCACTGCGGCAGAAATATCCACACGTGCCAGCACCGGGTCAGACATATTGCGCAGGTCACCACGCAACACACCTTGGGCAAGATGATAACGCCGCCACTTATCCCTGAGTGCTTTACTGAGCACTTCATTGGTCTGCATCGCGGAGAGAAGACGCGGCAACTCCAAATCATCAGCGGCGGCATCCATCACTGATGAAAGTGACTCATGGAGTTTATCTGTCATGCCTGATACCTCTTGGTTATCCTGACTCATCACCTGAATAGCAAAGTGACCAAGCAGCCTATCTACTCCATCACTTTTTCTTATTCTTCCTAGACCATCACTTTTGCATTTGGTTTAGTGCTGGGATCATTTTTTTTACTTTTTTTTGCGGTCTAATCCAACAAGGGCTGTATGGCCTTGTCGATCGCCTCACGCGCACGAAAAATCCGTGATCGAACCGTTCCCACTGGACACTGCATCACTTCGGCAATATCTTCATAACTCATGCCATCAAATTCGCGCAGGCTGATCGCCGCTTTCAGGTCTTCGGGCAACTGGTCAATGGCGCGGTAAATCGTCGCTTCCAACTCATCACGCTGTAGGTTGGCATCGGGCGAGGCATTATCACGCATCTGTGCCGAAGGATAAAAAATCTCGGCCTCTTCCACCTCGACATCACTACCAGGTGGGCGCCGACCTCGAGACACCAAATGATTTTTTGCAGTGTTGATCGCGATCCGGTACATCCAGGTATAAAAAGCACTTTCGGCACGAAAATTATCCAGGGCTCGATAGGCTTTAATAAAGGCTTCCTGCGCGACATCCTGCATTTCATGCGGGTCTTGCACATAGCGACCAATCAGCGCAATGATCTTGTGCTGATACTTTTTAACCAACAGATCAAAGGCACGCTTATCGCCCTTTTGTACACGCTCAACCAGGCGCTGATCCGTCTCCCTCGCATTATTCATTGAGTGCTCCGTAAGACAGCCGGTTTTGTCAAAAAACCGGCTGTCTGTCAAACTGTCGACCTTAAGCAGAAACTCAAGGCTTGTCAGAAACATAACTTTGCCTATACCTTAACACGACACTCTCAGCACCAGAAGTCAGTCCTGATCAATCGATCCAATCAATGGAGTTAACTACGCATGTCCCGCACCCATGAATTTGATGTCCTGATCATTGGCAGCGGGGCGGCCGGTATGACGGCGGCACTTCATCTGGCTAATGACTTTGATGTCGCTCTGCTGAGCAAGTCTGCCCTCGGTGAAGGTTCCACCCGCTGGGCCCAAGGCGGTATTGCCACCGTGGTCGACCCTGAAGACACGCTTGAGGCCCACGTCGAAGACACCCTGATCGCGGGTGCTGGCCTGTGCCATCGCGACACGGTTGAGCAGGTGGTCGCAGAAAGCCGTACCAGCATTCAATGGTTGATTCAGCAGGGAGTGCCTTTCACCCCGGCGGAGACCTATTCTGACCTGCGCAACGCCTGCGACTCTAACCCCCTGCCTTATCACCTCACCCGTGAAGGCGGGCACAGTCATCGGCGCATTCTCCATGCCGATGATGCCACTGGCCTGGCGATCACCAACACCCTTGCAGATAAAATTCGTCAACATCCTCGCATCACCCTGTTTGAACAGCATCTGGCAGTCGATTTGATCACCCGCCACAAACTTGGACTCCCTGGCCAGGCCTGTGTCGGTGCTTATGTGCTCAATAATTTGACCCAAAAGGTTCAGGCTTTTTCTGCTCACAGTGTGATCCTGGCCACGGGAGGCGCCAGCAAGGTTTATTTATACACCTCCAACCCAGATGGCAGCTCTGGTGATGGCATCGCCATGGCTTGGCGTGCGGGCTGTTCAGTGGCCAATATGGAGTTCAATCAGTTTCACCCCACCTGCCTCTACCACCCTAAGGCCAAAAGCTTTTTGATCACCGAGGCGGTTCGTGGCGAGGGTGGGTTGCTCACCCTGCCTGATGGCCAGCGTTTCATGCATCAGTTTGATGAACGCGCCGAACTGGCTCCTCGCGACATCGTTGCCCGTGCGATCGACCATGAGATGAAGCGCTATGGTCTGGATCATGTTTATCTGGATATCAGCCACAAGGGGGAGGCTTTTTGCCGCGAGCACTTTCCTACTATTTACCAACGCTGTCTTGAATTTGGCATCGATATGGCAAAAGAGCCTTTACCAGTGGTGCCTGCGGCTCACTACACCTGCGGCGGCATCGTTACCGGACCCCAGGGGCAAACCGACATCCCAGGCCTCTATGCCATTGGTGAGTGTGCGTTTACCGGCCTGCACGGCGCCAACCGCATGGCCAGTAACTCTTTACTGGAGTGTGTGGTGTACGGGCGTTTAGCAACACAGCATCTGCGTGAGCACTACCCTCAGGCACCACTGCCACAACCCAGGCCCTGGGATGAAAGCCAGGTCACCGATTCGGATGAGGACGTGGTGATCAGCCACAACTGGGATGAGATACGTCGTTTTATGTGGGACTATGTCGGTATCGTGCGCACAGATAAACGCCTGGAGCGGGCGCTACATCGAATCAAGCTGCTGCAAAGCGAGATTCACGATTACTACGCGAATTACCGCATTTCCGGTGATTTATTGGAATTGAGAAATCTCGCTACCGTCGCCGAGCTGATCATCCGCTCGGCACTGCTGCGCAAAGAAAGTCGGGGGCTTCACTACACGCTGGATTATCCGGAACCGGCCGCTGAAGCGCGAGACACCCTGCTCACCCCGCCGCGCTGGTAGCCCTCTGTTTGAGAGCCACTCTGAGTTCACGGTGTGCTTCTGCTGACAGGCTGTCCGGCCAGATCAACCACTGGCGCCCCAGCCAGGGGCGAGTGGGCAAGTCCAGCGCAATCCAGTGAACGGACCAGCACAAGGGCGGCAAACGAACCAGATAGCGCTGCCCCCTGGCATTGATCACCCAGACCTGATCGGTCTGCAATTCAATCGCACGCGGGGCCGCCGAGGTGAAGTTGAACCACCAGTAACGCCCGCCCAGACCCAGCAGTAACAGACTCAGCCATGAGACTGGAGCGAATGGAAAACGCAACACCACCCACCCCAGCAGCACACCAAGCACCAGCGTGGTTAAACGTCCGAGTCTAGAGACCCTGGTACTGATCAAGACTGCCATTGCGGGCGTGATCCACGATCAAGTCAATGATCGGCTGCAGGCTGGGGTCGCTGGCTTTCTCTCGGTGCATCAGCCAGCCAAACAGATCCTGATCCTCAAGGGTGATCAGACGCTGATAATCCTGCTGCAAAGCGGGGGACAGCTGCTCATACTGAGTATCCAGAAAAGGAATCAGCAGTAAATCCAACTCCCACATCCCGCGCCGACTGTGCCAATAAAGGCGCTTACGCTCTGCGGACATCGCCTCATTGACTGGGGTATCACCCGATGCAGACGCACTCATTCAACCACTCCTCAACCGTCAAATCGGCACAGTCTATGACTAATAACGCAGGAAACCAAGCCTGCATCCTGACACGGATCACTTTGTCTAGGTTGTGCTCTCCGCCAAACCGCACTATCCTAGCAAAATCATTGTCTTTTGGCAGGGAGGTAGGGCGTATGACCAAGTCTGAGTTGATCGAACAGCTGGCACTGAAAAAGCCAGAGTTGACCTTAAAGCAAGTCGAGTCTGCGGTCAGAGTCATTCTTGACCAAATCAGCGACACTCTCGCCGACGGCGGACGGGTTGAAATCCGAGGGTTTGGCAGTTTTTCACTGCATTACCGAGAGCCGCGTATCGGGCGCAACCCTAAAACAGGGCAAAGCGTGACGCTCGAGGGCAAACATGTTCCTCACTTTAAACCTGGAAAAGAGTTACGCGATCAGGTCAATGCGGCCGCTCAGCTTGGGCGCTGACGCATCCATACCTTGAGGTGTAAGCCTGAGTTTGCTCTATGCGATTGATTAAAACCCTCCTGAGTGGCCTGCTCCTGCTTTTGGTTCTGGTGATCGGCATTCTTTTTTCTTTGCGTAACCAGCAACCGGTTCCACTAGACCTGCTATTAATCCAGTTACCCGCAAACAGCCTGGCGTTATGGCTGATTCTGGCACTGGCCACGGGCTGCCTACTTGGCTTGCTGCTCTCACTTCCCTGGCTGATCAGCTGCAAATCTCGTCAAGCCAGCCTGAAAAAACAAATGAAACAACAAAAAGAAGAGCTCCACAAATTGCGCACGCTTAGTCTGCGTTCACCTGAATGACTATCTGCGGCTGACCCTTTATGGCTTTTGATTTTCTGCTCTTTGCGCTGCTGGTTCTCGCACTGGCGATTGGCTGGTGGTTAGGCCACCGCACTCGCCGCAGCGATGTACCACCACCGGGTGTCACGCCCGATCTAAGCAAAGACTACTTTGTCGGCCTAAATTATCTGTTAAATGAACAGCCAGACGAGGCGATTGAAACCTTTGTCAAAGCGCTCGAAGTCAATTCAGACACGGTTGAAACCCACCTGGCCCTGGGCAATCTGTTTCGCAGTCGTGGAGAGTCGGATCGCGCCGTCAGAGTTCACCAAAACCTGTTTGCACGCCCTAGCCTGACTCGGGAGCAATCAGAACGTGTCCAGCTGGAACTGGCGCGTGACTTCATGGCCGCCGGCCTATACGACCGAGCCGAGCGCCTGCTGAAAGAACTCGCTAACCGCACATCAACTGCCGGAAAAGAAAGCCAACGTCTGCTAGTCAGTCTTTACGAAAGGGAAAAAGAGTGGCAAAAGGCGATCAATGCCTTATCCGGAAGCCTGCTCAGAGACAATCCCAAGCTGAAAACTGCCGCCGCTCACTACGCCTGCGAGCTGGCCGCCCAACTACTTGCGCAAGGCCAGTACGGCCTTGCCAGAAAGCAGCTCAAACAAGCCCAAGCCTTTGATCCTAGCTGCATTCGCGTCAACCTGCTCAACGCTCAGCTGGAGTTGCAAAGCGGCAGTCCTAAAGCAGCGATCCGCCTGTTGCTGAGAATCCCTGAGCAAAACCCGATTTTCATTCCAGCCATGCTGCAATCACTGGTGGATGCGCATGAGCGCCTGAACCAACGCGAGGCGTTGATCGACACCTTAAAGCAGCTGATTGAAAAACACCCCTATTCTTCCGTGCTCCTGCATCTGGCTGATCTGTTGCGGGCCAATGGCCACACCGAGGAAGCGATCAACCTGCTGGATGAGCGGATGCGCCACCAGGTGTCGCTTAAAGGCGTCGACTATTTGATCGACCTCTATCTGGATCAAGCCAAGGGTGAGGAGCGCGCCCACCTGCTGACTCTGCGTAACCTCACCACGCAGTTGCTTGCTCACAAACCGGAACACCAGTGCAGTCAGTGCGGCTTTCAGAGTTTACAGCTCTTCTGGCAGTGCCCCAAGTGCCGCGAATGGGGCAGTGTCAAACCGATTTTTGGGGTAGAAGGCGAATGATCTCTGCCAGAGCCGCAGCCGGATCACTGGCCTGAGTCACGGGCCGCCCGATCACCAGGTGGGTACTGCCCGCTTCCAAAGCCAGAGCCGGTGTCATCACTCGTTGCTGATCACCTAACGCCGCCTGAGGGGGACGTATGCCCGGTGTGACCTTAAGAAAATCCGTACCCAAATGCTGGGTCAGAAGCTGAGATTCCCGAGCCGAACAAACCACTCCCTGCAAACCACTTTGCTGCGCCAGGCGCGCCAGATGCAGAACCTGGGTTTCCAGACTCACGCTCACATTCAATTCACTCAACTCTGCTGCATTCATGCTGGTCAACACGGTGACCGCGATCAAATGGGTGGGCAAACGATGCTGAGCCAGTACCGCCGCAGCGGCGCTCATCATCCTGGGGCCACCGGAGGCATGCACATTCACCATCCACACCCCTTGATCCGCCGCGGCTAAAACGGCCTGTGCGCAGGTGTTAGGGATATCATGGAATTTAAGATCCAGAAAGACCTCAAATCCTCGCGCATGCAGCGCGGTCAGAATTTCTGGTCCGCAACGGGTAAATAATTCCTTACCGACCTTGACCCGACACAGGTTTGGGTCAAGCTGATCAGCCAAGGCCAGCGCCTTGTTGGCGGAATCCACATCAAGGGCAATGATTAAGGGAGTCACCCATCGATCCTTCTTCTGATTGGAAAAACCCCAGTATACCAAGAACCCTTTCTGCTTGCGCCAAATCAAACACCGCCTCAATTTACATCCCTCAAAACTGGCATCCAGCCTTTTGACTGACTAAGCTGCTAGGGTTCGCAGCGGAAATGCGAACACAGGAAAGTTGTTTCTCAAGGATCATGGACTTTTAGGAGAACATCATGGCAAAAGCCTTTTCTTGGCGCTGTCTGGCGCTCATCTTGTTGACCTGCGGGTTTCTTGCACTGCCGCTAACGGCACTCAGTGAGGTCACTGATGCTCAACTAGCGCTGCAATCCAGCCAACAGCTGAACATCAATCAAGCCACTGCTGAGCAATTGACTGCCCTGCCAGGCATTGGCCCGGCACGGGCAGAGGCGATCATCACCCTGCGGGAAAACAAAGGGGAATTGCAGCATATTGATGAGTTGCAAGAAGTGCGCGGTATCGGCCCTTCACTGACACGCCAACTGGAGCCGCTGGTCAGCTTCTAGACCAGGCAGATTCCAGGCAAAAAAAAGGCCAGCGCAAGGCTGGCCTTTTTTGGTCACCGCGATCCACTAGATACGCAGCGCACCATCACACTCAATCACACGACCCGAGAAATAGTCGTTTTCAACAATGTAACGCACACTGTGCGCGATTTCTTCTGGCTTGCCTAAACGCTTCAAAGGAATGCCGGCAGTGATTTTGCCCAACACTTCTTCCGGCATCGCCGCAACCATGTCGGTGGCAATAAAGCCCGGTGCGATCGCTCCGGTACGAATGCCATAACGCGACAACTCTTTTGCCCAGGTGACCGCCATCGCTACCACACCGGATTTAGCGGCAGAGTAGTTGGTTTGACCCATGTTACCAGCACGAGAAATCGAAGAAATATTGATGATCACGCCAGGCTTACCCAGCTGAATCATGTGAGCAGCCGCTTCACGACCACACAGGAAAACACCGGTCAGGTTCACATCCATGACCTGCTGCCAGCTGGACAGACTCATTTTCTTAACAATTTCACCATCCTTTGCCTTGATCAACAAACCGTCACGGGTAATGCCCGCATTGTTGACCAGCACATCCAGCGCACCAAAGTCAGCAACCACCTGGGTAAAGACCGACTCAACTGTCGCCTCATCAGCGACGTTGGCAACATAATAACGGGCTTCACTGCCTGCTTGTTTAACCAGTTCAACGGTTTCCTTGAGCATCTCTTCGTTCAGGTCCAGCAGCGCCAACTTTGCGCCTTGTGTCGCTAATTCCACCGCCATAGAGCGACCCAATCCTTGTCCGCCACCTGTCACTACGATCACAGCATCTTTTACTTGCATTATGCACCTCAAGTCAGTCAGTGTTATTCGGCTGCTATGGGTTATCATTTTTTTGCAGCACGATGGAGAAAATCCCCTCCGCTGCACCGCAATATAACCCATCATCTCGCAGATGCGAAACCTTTTTTGGACTGCTTGACCGCATGCGTGGGTTGAAAGGTTTGACTTCAACCTCCATCTACTGGATATAACTAACCACAGGAGCCAACCATGCCATTATTTTTATTGCTTTTTCTGATTTGGCCCCTGGCAGAGATTTGGCTAATGGTTCGTATCGGCTCACAGGTGGGTGCACTAAACACCGTTTTCCTAGTGGTGATCACCGCCGCACTGGGTTTGGCACTTGTACAGTTAGAATGGCAACGCCTTGCTCGACTCATGCACTACCGTGTCAATCAGGGGCAAAGCCCTATCAGTTTGTTTGCTGAAACCCTGGGGGTTGGCTTTGCGGGCGTGTTATTGCTGATTCCTGGCTTTCTGTCGGATGCCTTTGGACTGCTACTGCTGCTGCCTCCAACAAGAAAATTTTTACTCAGCCACTTGAAAAAAAACACCCAAAGCACCACCTACGAGCAACAGTCGTATCATTACTACCAGCAGCGTCCTCGCCGTTCAGGTCAAGAAGATACGAATCGCCGAGGTGAGTTATTAGAAGGCGAGTTTGAAAGAAAAGAAGATCCAAGACCTTGAAAAGATCTTCAACGCGCCCCATAAAGCACAACGGCAACTGAATTCGCTCGCTCGTGGCTATGCGACGACGAGCAACCGACGCAAGTCGGCTTTTATTGAGAACGAGATGGGCTTAGCCCTTAACTTTTGAATGAACCAGGAGATATTCAGCAATGAAAATCCGTCCTTTGCACGATCGCGTTGTCGTTCGTCGTATGGAAGAAGAAACCACGACTCCAGGCGGCATCGTTCTGCCAGGTAGCGCCAAAGAAAAACCCCAACAGGGTGAAGTCCTGGCGATTGGTGAAGGTCGTTACGTTGACGGCCAATTGCGCCCTCTCTCGGTCAAAGCGGGCGACAAAGTCATTTTTGGCAGCTACGCCGGCAGCACCGTCAAGATTGATGGTGAAGAACTGCTCATTTTGAGCGAAAACGAAATCTTTGGTGTGCTGGAAAGCTGATTTCCACAGACACCCTTTTGAACTTTAACCCAGACAACTAATTAACAGGAAACGAACATGGCAGCTAAAGACGTACGTTTCGGTGATGACGCTCGCAAGCGCATGGTCGCCGGTGTCAACATTCTGGCCGACGCAGTCAAAACCACTCTGGGCCCCAAAGGCCGTAACGTGGTACTGGAAAAATCCTTTGGCTCACCCACAGTGACCAAAGATGGTGTCTCTGTCGCCAAAGAAATCGAACTCAAAGACAAGTTCGAAAACATGGGCGCACAGATGGTTAAAGAAGTCGCTTCTAAAACCTCTGATGTTGCTGGTGACGGTACCACTACCGCCACCGTATTGGCCCAGGCAATCGTCAACGAAGGCTTCAAAGGCGTGACTGCTGGCATGAACCCGATGGACCTTAAGCGCGGTATCGACAAAGCCGTGGTTGCAGCGGTTGA
>SKHR01000077.1 GCA_007116865.1 Marinospirillum sp.
CTGGTCAGCACCTGGCAGCCCGATGTATTTTTGGTCGGCTTGCCTTTAGAGGCGGATCTTAGCTATAACACGCTCAGTCAGCGTGCCAGAAAACTCGCCAGACGCCTGTTTGGCCGCTATGGTAAACCCTGTTATGCGATGAATGAGCGAGGCTCCACCCGAGAAGCCAAGGTCAGAGCGCAAACCCTTGGGCACCGAGGCAACTATCGTGAAGACCCGGTCGATAGCCTGGCGGCGGCGATCATTTTAGAAACCTGGCTGGCACTGCGTCAGGCGTCGGACGTGAGTCCTGAGCAGCAACGATTTCTGCAACCCCTGGCGGGTCCTCAAGTGGTGGCCGGCCAACACTAAGCAAGAGTAGAGCCTGTTATGTCCATGCAACTTCCTGCTGTCTCTCAACTGCTCGACCATCTCGCCCCCGCTTTAGACGAGTGGATTCTGACTAAAAATCTGCAAGATCCTTTGATGGTCGGCATACATACCGGCGGCCTTTGGGTGGCCGAGCGGCTGCAAAAGAAAATCCAGACCAACTGCCCCTTGGGGAGTCTGGATATTTCTTTTTACCGCGATGATTACAGCCGTAAAGGACTGAATCCCAGTGTGCGCTCAACCGACCTGCCTTTTGCGACGGAAGACCGGCATTTGATTCTGGTTGACGATGTGCTGATGTCGGGGCGAACGATCCGCGCAGCGATGAACGAGCTTTTTGACTATGGCCGCCCTGCATCGATCACCCTGGTGGTGCTGGTGGCTCTGGCTGGCCGTGAGCTGCCGATTCAGCCGGATTTATGTGCCCTGGATCTAAGGCTGGAGGCGGATCAGCGAATCAAGCTTTCAGGCCCCGAACCTTTAGCGCTGAATTTATTAACCCAAGCACAGGAGGTGGCGCATGGAAGCTAAAAAACGCACGTGTCAGGTGCAGTTAACGGCGGATGGACGGTTAAAGCATTTTTTGGGAATCCAGGGTTTATCACAAGCGCTATTGACAGAGATTCTCGATACGGCTGAGTCCTTCGCCAATATGGGGGAGCAGGCGGTAAAAAAAGTGCCGTTGCTGCGCGGGCGCACGGTGGTCAATCTCTTCTTTGAAAACTCCACACGCACTCGGGCTACCTTTGAGCTGGCAGCCAAGCGCCTGTCGGCTGATGTGTTGAATCTGGATATCAAAACCTCATCCACGGCCAAGGGCGAAACCCTGATGGATACCCTGCAAAACATGGAAGCCATGCATGCCGACATGTTTGTGGTGCGCCATGCGGATTCCGGGGCGGCGCACTTCATCGCCAGTCAGATCACACCCAGGGTGGCGATCATCAATGCAGGTGATGGCCGTCATGCCCACCCGACCCAGGCGATGCTGGATATGTTCACGATTCGTCGGCATAAGGGTAGTTTTGAGGGGTTAAAAGTTGCAATCGTCGGAGATTTGCTGCATTCCCGTGTGGCGCGCTCACAGATCCGTGCGTTGAGCACCCTCGGGGTTGAAGAAGTTCGTGTCGTGGCCCCGAAAACCCTGATCCCGACCGGCATTGACTCGCTGGGGGTCAAGGTTTTTACTCGCCTGGAGCAGGGGCTGAAGGATGTGGATGTGGTGATCATGTTGCGACTACAAAAAGAGCGGATGAGTGGTGCCTTTCTGCCTTCAGAAAACGAGTTTTATCACCAGTATGGTTTGACTCAAAGCCGTTTGCGTCTGGCCAAACCGGATGCAATCGTGATGCATCCAGGCCCGATCAATCGTGGGGTGGAAATTGAGTCAGCAGTGGCCGATGGGCCGCAATCGGTGATTCTGCAGCAGGTGGGTTATGGCATCGCGACCCGCATGGCGGTGATGAGCATGGCGATGAGTGGACAGTTGCAGGAAAGGAGTCAGTGACCATGAAACGTTCTTTATTAGGCGGCCGATTGCTGGACCCTTCAACTGGCCTGGATCAGATCATGGATCTACACCTCGAAGGGGCTGAAGTTGTCGCGCTGGGCCGGCCGCCCCAGGGGTTTGCAGCGGATGAGACCTGGTCACTGCAAGGGCAGTGGGTCACGCCTGCATTTATTGATCTGTCCTGTCATTTAAGAGAGCCGGGCCCCAGTTACAAGGGAACCCTGCTGAGTGAAACCCAGGCAGCCCTGGCCGGTGGGTTTACCCGTGTGTGCGCACGAGCCGACACCCAGCCACCCTTGGATTCAGCGGCCGTGGTTCAGTCATTGCAGGATAAGGCTCAGCAGGCTGGTGCCTGTCGGGTACTGCCTTTAGGGGCGCTGACGCAAGGGCTACAAGGTCAGTTGCTGAGCAATATGGCGGCGTTGAAAAGGGTGGGCTGCGTTGCGGTCACCAACATGCGTGAGCCGCTGCAGGACAATCTGGTGTGGCGCCGTGGTCTTGAATATGCCGCGACCTGTGACCTGCCCGTCTTCTTTTATCCTGAAGATGAGGCCCTGGCTCAGGGTGGCTGCGCTCATGAAGGGGCGCAGGCTTCTCAGCTGGGTTTGCAAGGCATACCGCAAACCGCAGAAACCCTGGCGCTGGCGCGCGATCTGCTGCTGGTTGAACAAACCGGAGTGATTGCACATTTCAGCCACCTGTCCTGTGCCGCCTCAGTGGAGATGATTCGTACCGCACAGGCCCAGGGCCTCCCGGTGACGGCGGACGTTGCGCTATCTCATCTGCTGTTTACCGACGCCTGTCTTCAGGGTTATGACAGCCTTTACCATGTCCAGCCACCGCTGCGCAGCGAGTCGGATCGACTGGCGCTTCTGCAGGCGTTACGTGAGGGCGTGGTCGGTGCGGTGTCTTCAGGCCATCTGCCCCATGAAGCTGCGGCAAAAATGGCACCTTTTGCCGCTTCTGAGCCAGGCATGAGCACGCTGCAGGTATTGCTGCCGCATCTGCTCAGCTTATTACAGCAGGAGCAGCTGCAACCGCTGCAAATGCTGGCAAGCTTAAGTCAAGGACCTGCCAAGGTGCTGGGTCTGCCAGTGCCAAGCTTGCAGGTTGGGCAGCAGCCGGACTTAGTGGTGATTGATCCGCAGCGAGACTGGGTGCTGGATGAAGAATCCAGTTTGTCTGCGGGTCGAAATGTGCCGGGCTGGCAGGCTTGTTTGCAAGGACGAGTGGAGCGAGTGGTGTTGGATGGAAGGCTTGCCTGGTCTGTTGATGCTTCCTGTGAATAAAGTGAGGTCGTGATGTCTTTAACCGCGTTTCAACTCACCCTGGATGATCGGCCTTTTCCAACGCCGCTGGGCAAGCTGGTGTGTGTCGGCCGCAACTATGCAGAACATGCCGCCGAACTGAACAACCCGGTGCCAGATGAGCCGTTATTGTTTATGAAGCCGGCCACCAGTGTGGTGCCAATGGCGGCACCGATTGATTTAAGCCGTCAGCAAGAGCCGGTGCACTATGAAACCGAGATCGCTTTGCTGATCGGCCAGCCTTTGAGTCAGGCCAGTGCGGAGGAAGGGCTGGCGGCGGTCGCTGGGGTTGGGTTGGCGTTGGATTTGACGCTCAGAGGTTTGCAGTCAAAGCTCAAAGCTCAAGGTCATCCTTGGGAGCGAGCCAAAGCCTGGGATGGTGCCTGCCCATTATCCGGTTTTGTTGCTGCTCAGCAGGTTACCTGCTGGTCCGCTTTAAGGCTGTGTATGCAGCTCAATGGTGAAGTTCGTCAACACGGATCGGCCAGCGAGATGTTAATGTCAATTCCTGATCTGCTGGCTCACATCAGCCAGACCTTTAGTCTGTTGCCCGGCGATGTGGTGCTGACGGGTACCCCGGCAGGGGTTGGCACCCTGAGCAAGGGGGATCAAGTGTATCTGGAACTAAACGATTTGCTTTCCATTCGTACGCAAGCTGTTTAGAAAGGTTAAACCGCTTGGCGAAACCCTTGTCAGGGTTTACATTGGTTCATAGGACATAACGGAAGGAGTTTCCATCCATGCCTGGCAGCCTGGTCAAGAAGCTGAATGATCTTAACACTCTGCCTGACAAGCTGCGTTATCTCGGTGCCCAGTTGCGGCGTGAAAATTCGGCTGTTGAACGCTTTTCCATCGCCCTCTATCACCCTGAAACCGATATTGTCAGAACCTTTTATTCGACCAGCCCGGTCGAAGAGGCCATCACGGCTTACGAGTACCCACTCAGTCAGGCCCGGTCATTGAATCATATGGCGAAGCAGTTAGAACCGCGCGTCATTCAGGATTTGACCCTGCTGGTACCGCCGATCAACCCAGAGCCAGCTAACCCCCACACCCTGCTTTTGGTTGAACAAGGCTGGCGGTCGAGTTACACCTCACCTTTAATGGTGAGCACCAATCTGCTCGGTTTTGTATTTTTTAATTCGCGCACTCCTCACGTGTTCAGTGATGATTTGCTGTCAAAGCTGGATTTGTACAGTCAGTTGATTGCACAGCTGATTGATCAGGATCAGGCCGCGATTCGGACGCTGGCGGCCGCCGCTCGCTCAACGCTTTCTGTGTGTGCGGAAAGAGATCCAGAAACGGGAGAGCACCTGGAGCGCATGGCACACTATGCTCAGTTGATTGCTAAGAACCTGACACCTCACTGGTTTTTTAGTGATCGCCAGCTGCAGCACATTCTGTTGTTTGCACCCCTGCATGATTTGGGCAAGGTCGTGGTTCCCGATACCATTCTGCTTAAACCGGGCAAGCTTAGCGATGAAGAATTTGCCACCATGCAGCGCCATGCCAAACAAGGGGCATTGCTTTTAGACAAGGTTGTTGAGAGTCATGGATTAAACCGCTTGCCGGATATCCAGATGTTGAAAAACATTGTGCTTTACCATCATGAGCGCATGGATGGCACGGGTTATCCTTTTGGCTTGAAAGGTGAAGCCATTCCGATTGAAGCCCGAATTGTGGCAGTGGCTGATGTCTTTGATGCCCTGACCACCGAGCGGCCATATAAGGAGGCCTGGTCCATTCCTGATGCGTTGATCGAGCTAGAGCGCATAGCTGGATCTCACCTTGATCCAGAGTGTGTTGAGGTGTTCATTACTCACCGAGATGAAGTAGAGGCGCTATTCCATCGTTTTGCGGATCATCCACGCAAGAAAACTTGATTTCAGTCAGAGGGGGTGACTGGCGCTCGGTGCTAAGCCCTTTCTCTGATTGTCAGAGTGCAAGCTTAGGGTTACCTTAGAGACTGAGCGAATGAAATAAAAAAAGGAACCCGTCATGGCAATGCAAAATGCCAGTGTGATTTATGAGCTAAACCGCTGCCGAACCCTGCAAGGAAAGTTGCGTTTTTTAGGCCTGAGAATCAAAGAAAAGTACCCTTTGGTTGAGCGTTTTTCAATCGCACTTTATCAGCCAACGACCCGCTCGATCCGCACATTCTTTACCACCAGTGCAATGGATGAAGCCATCACGGGTTACGATATCCCCTTGGCTGACTCACCTTCCTTACAGCAAATTGCTGATCAAAAAATGCCGCGGGTCATCAGTGACTTGGTGGTTCTGGCAGAAGGCCAGGAAGATGCGGTGACCTATCACACAGAAATGCTGGTCAAACAAGGTTGGCGTTCGAGTTTCACCTGTCCACTGATCGTGCAGGGGGATTTCGTTGGCTTTTTGTTTTTTAACTCGAAAACTCCGGCCGCTTTCAAAGGCCCCATGCTGTTAGAGCTGGAGTTATATTCTCAACTGATTGCCCAGGTGGTTCAGCAGGATTATGCCGCGATCCATGCACTGACCGCCTCGGTACACTCTGCGGTTGAATTGTTCAGTGATCGCAATGAAGAAACACGCCATGACCTGGAGCGAATCGGTGGCTATACCCGAATGGTGGCTTCCAGCATGGGCGGTAAATGGACATTCACAGATCGCCAGATTCAAAATATGGCCGTTTTTGCGCCTTTGCATGATGTCGGCAAGCTGGCGCTGCCGGACAGCATTCTGCTCAAGCCAGGCCCGCTCACCAGTGCGGAGTTCAATCAGGTCAAGGGTCACACCTGGCGGGGGCTGGAGTTTCTAGAGCGAGTGATCAGCAAAGGCGGGATGGGTCATTTGCCCGATATCCAGATGTTGAAAAACATTATTTTGTACCACCATGAAAAAATGGATGGCACGGGTTATCCCGACAGCCTTTCTGGTGAAGCGATTCCGATTGAAGCACGAGTGGTCGCGGTGGCCGATGTGTTTGAGGCGCTTTTAACGGATCAGCCTTACCGGCCCGCGTTCACAGTCGATGAAGCCCTGGCTGAGGTTCAGTCCATGGCCGGGCATCACCTGGATCCAGAGTGTGTTCAGGCATTGCTGAATAATCGCGACCGCTTGATCAGTATGAATGCAGTGGTCAGTTGAGCCTCAGTGGCTACTCCAGATAGGTGTAGCCACTGATGCCTTCTTCAAACAGGCGTAAAAACTCTTTGCGTTGGGGCAGTGTCAGTCGGCTCATTGCCAGCTGCTGTTTCAATGCGCCGAGCAGTTCACTGGCATTGAAATTCACATACCCCAGCACTTTTTCCACTGTGTCACCCTTGATGATATTTTCAAGCTGAGGCAGGCCGGCATCATCCAGTAAAACATCGACCGAGTCGGTGTCACCAAAAAGGTTGTGCATATCGCCAAGGATCTCCTGATAGGCACCAGTTAAAAAGAACCCCAGCAGTTTTTCCTCATCGGCGGCCCACTCTGGCAGCGGCAGGGTGCTTTCCAATCCCTGGCCATCCACATAGTGCTCAATCCGGCCATCCGAGTCACAGGTAATGTCCTGAATGATGCCTCGGCGGGTGATGGGGCGATCCAGGCCGGTGAGCGGCAAAACCGGAAACACCTGATCGATCCCCCACACATCGGGTAGAGACTGGAACAAAGAGAAGTTCACAAAGAGCTTATCCGCCAGCTTTTCATTGAGTTCATCATGAATCTCACGATGAACCCGGTTGCTCAGGTTCAGGCGCTGGTGAATTTGAGCGCCGGTACAAGTGTAGAGGCGTTCGGCCAGTGCTCGCCCGGTCAGATCGAGCAGTCCATGCACATACATTTCCTGTGCATCGGACAGTGCCTGAACCACGTCGTGATAAATCTCAACCAGGGAGCGTTCGTCGATTTCTTTGTCGCTGGCATGCAGGTAAATACGCCAAAGTTCGTGCAAAATCTGGTCAGCGGCCTCATCGGGCGCTTGAGGTGGTGTCAGATCTTTCTGCTCAAGATCCGTCACATTGCTGATCAGCACAGCATGGTGAGCGGTCAGCGCGCGCCCCGACTCGCTGATCAAGTGTGGGTGAGGCAGGTCGTGTGCACTGCAGACCTGATGCAGGGCGTGTACCACATTATTGGCGTACTCTTCCATCGAATAGTTGATGGAGCAGACACTGCGCGAACGGGTGCCCTCATAGTCCACCCCCAGGCCGCCGCCGACATCAACCACCTGGATCGGTGCGCCCAGGGCCAAAAGCTCCTGATAAAAACGCCCACACTCTTTGAGACCGCGTTGAATGTCGCGAATATTGGCAATTTGTGAACCCAGATGAAAATGTAAAAGCTGCAGGCAGTCCAGTGCATCGGCCTGTTTAAGCTGGCTGAGCATGTCCAGCAGCTGGCTGGCGGCCAGGCCAAACTTGGATTTCTCACCACCGCTGTCCTGCCAGTGGCCTTTGCCCACAGAGGATAGGCGTGCCCTGACACCCAGGCGAGGCTTCACCCCCATGCGCGCACCTTCTTCAAGCGCCATTTGCAGCTCAGAGGGCTTTTCAATGACGATGTAAACGCGATGCCCCAGTTTTTCACCAAGCAGTGCCAGGCGCAGGTACTCGCGGTCTTTATAGCCATTGCAGACCAGGGTGGAAGGCGAGTGGGCCGACAAGGCCAAAACGGCCAACAGCTCGGGTTTGCTACCGGCCTCGAGGCCAACCCGCGCATCAACCCGCGCCTGGCTTTCAAGCAGTTCTTCAACCACGCGTCGCTGCTGATTCACCTTGATGGGGTAAACCGCCGTGTAGCCACCTTGATAGTCATGGCTCTGCATCGCCTTATCAAAGGCGGCACATAGACGATTGACCCGATCCTGCAAAATATCCGGAAAACGCACCAGTACCGGCAGGGTTAAACCGGCCTGGCGTACCTGATCGACCAGCTGGCGTAAGTCGATCTGCTGGTCGCGATGATAGGAGGGTTGAACCATGACCCGGCCTTGCGGGTTCACTGAGAAATAACCGCTGCCCCAGTGGCGAATATTGTAAACCTGGTTTGCGTCTTGATATTTGGTTCTGGTCAAGGCCGGATTCCTTAATTAATTAAACCGCGTCTTTGCCGGTTTCACCGGTGCGTATGCGGATCACCTGGTCCAAAGGTGAGACGAAAATTTTACCATCACCAATTTTGCCAGTATTGGCGACCTTAACGATGGCATCGATGACGGAGTCGAGTTGGCTGTCATCGATAGCGATTTCAAGCTTGACCTTCGGTAAGAAATCAACGACGTACTCTGCCCCCCGATAGAGCTCGGTATGCCCCTTCTGGCGGCCAAAGCCCTTGACCTCGGTGACTGTGATGCCCTGAACACCCAGCTCCGAAAGGGCTTCGCGGACATCGTCGAGCTTAAAGGGTTTGATGATTGCAGTGACCAGCTTCATAACTTGGAACTCCTCGCGCTTGGCGTGATTGGTTGTTGCTCATAAGGATAAAGCCTAAGCGCCCCAATCACCAAGTCACAAGCAAAAAAAGGGGCGCCACAAGGGCGCCCAAACTTCCATGCTCACCTAACGGTGTCTGAAAAGATCACTTACCTGATTTAGTAAACTCTGGGTAGGCTTCCAGGCCACACTCGGCAATATCAACGCCGTTGTATTCTTCTTCTTCGCTGACCCGCACACCCATGATGGCTTTGATGATCAGCCAAACCACGAGGCTGGCACCGAAGACCCAGGCAAAGATAGCGAACATACCCAGCAGCTGTGCACCGAAGGTGGCATCGCCATTGGTCAGTGGCACAGCCAGCAGACCCCAGATACCGACCACACCGTGGACAGAAATCGCGCCCACTGGATCATCAATGCGCAGCTTGTCCATGAACACGATCGAGAAGACCACGATGGCACCACCGACCGCACCGATCAAAGTCGCGACCTGTCCGGAAGGTGCCAGAGGCTCAGCAGTGATGGCAACCAGACCTGCCAGTGCGCCGTTCAGCGCCATGGTCAAATCAGCCTTCTTGAACCAGAGCTTGGACAGGACCAGTGCCGCGATCACACCACCGGCTGCCGCCGCATTAGTGTTCACAAAGACTTGGGCCACATTGTTGGCAGACTCGATGTCAGACATTTTCAGCTCTGAGCCACCGTTAAAGCCGAACCAGCCCATCCACAGGATGAAGGTACCCAGGGTTGCCAGCGGCATGTTGGCACCAGGGATGGCGTTGATTTCACCATTGGGGCCGTACTTGCCTTTACGAGCGCCCAGCACTAATACACCGGCAAGGGCTGCCGCAGCACCAGCCATGTGAACAATGCCAGAACCCGCAAAGTCAGAGAAACCAGCCGCATCCAACCAGCCTTCACCCCAGGTCCAGTAACCGGAAACAGGGTAGATCACACCGGTCATGACAACGGCGAAAGCCAGGAAAGCCCAAAGCTTCATGCGCTCAGCAACCGCACCGGAAACAATCGACATGGCAGTCGCGACGAAAACCACTTGGAAGAAGTAGTCTGAACGCATGGAGTAGTAAGGCGCATCCTCACCACCAGACAAGACTGCGTCCAGGGTATTTTCTTCACCCAAAAGGAAACCAAAGCTTGGCAGGAAGCCACCTTCAGGGCTGGAGTACATGAGGTAGTAGCCCAAGAAGAGGTACATGGTACAAGCGATGGCAAAAAGCGCGATGTTTTTGGTTAGAATTTCAGCGGTGTTTTTAGAGCGCACCATGCCCGCTTCGAGCATGGAGAAACCAGCGGCCATCCACATGACCAGCACACCACAGATCAGGAAATAAAAGGTATCAATTGCATAAGCAAGATGTACGAGTTCTTCCATTGTCTTATCCTCGATAGTTGAACCGGTTACACCGCGTCGTTGCCGCGTTCACCGGTGCGGATGCGAATGGCTTCGTCAACGGGAGATACGAAAATCTTGCCGTCGCCGATTTTTCCAGTATTGGCAGCACTGATGATGGCTTCTACGACACTGTCAACACGGGCGTCGTCAATGGCGACCTCGATCTTGACCTTGGGTAGAAAATCCACCACATATTCAGCACCCCGATAAAGTTCGGTGTGGCCTTTTTGACGACCAAAGCCTTTCACCTCGGTCACGGTGATTCCCTGAATGCCTATCTCGGATAGGGCTTCCCTTACATCATCCAATTTGAAGGGTTTAATAATGGCTGTTACCAGTTTCATGCCTGTATCCTCTCAGCCGGTTTTACAATGGCGATTTGACGCCGTTCATCAGACTCAACTGGCTATGAGCAGGGTGTGTGCCACTATCGATAAAGTACTTTAAATTCAGCAATATGAATTATGTCTTTGGGTTTTTGGTGGGCGAATGGTGCGCTGCAAAAAGGCATTCGAGCCTCTTTTTAACGCAGAGCGTGCACTCTTGTGGTGCAAAGCGAGTCTGATTCCGAGACTTAATTTTTTTAGGGTCACAGTGGTATCCTGATCTACCTTAAAAAGGAGAGTCTGCATGTCTGATCCACAACTCATTGCCCAGTTAGCGGAAAAAATAACCCAGCAGCTGGATGCCCTTAATCTGGGCGAAACCTTGCCCAGTGCGCGCTTAAAAGCACTGGTTCAGGAGGCCCTGGGTAAACTGGACCTGGTGTCACGCGAAGACTATGAGCGCCTGCTTGCTATACATCAGCAAACTCGCCAGCGGGTTGATGAACTGTCGCGTCGTTTGACGCAGCTGGAGTCATTGCAAAACGCTGGAAACGAACCACACTAGAGGTTTTATCGGATCAGCAGATCCGAGATAAGGAATCACACAGGGAGGTGTTGCCATGGGATTGGCACTGGTACAAACCTGCACTTTGCTTGGGCTTCAGCCCCAGGCAGTTCGGGTTGAGGTTCATCTGGCTAACGGTTTGCCGAGTTTTCAGCTGGTGGGCTTGGCGGAGGCGGCAGTCAAGGAAAGTCGCGAACGGGTTCGCAGCGCGCTGCTGATGGCAGGCTTTGAATTCCCGGCCCGGCGGATCACGGTCAACCTGTCCCCGGCTGATTTGCCTAAAGCGGGTGGTTGTTATGACTTGCCCATCGCCCTGGGTATTCTCGTGGCTTCCAAGCAGCTACCCAGCAACAGCTTGACCGACCGCTAGTTTTTGGGCGAGTTGGCGCTGAATGGGCAGTTGCAGCCGGTCAAGGGTGTGCTCCCCGTCGCTTTGGCAGCGGCTCAGCAAAATCAAGCGCTGGTTTTGCCCCAGGGCAATGCGCTTGAGGCCAGTCGAGTTTCTGCGCTGTGTTTTTACGCGGCCGCCTCATTGGTTGAGCTGGTCGCCTGGCTGAAGGGGCAGGCCCCTTTGCCCGACTTCTCTGTGCAAACCCCGGTGATAAAACCCCAGGCAGCGGCTTACTCAGATCTGGCGAATGTCAAGGGCCAGGCCACGGCGCGCCGCGCGCTGGAAGTGGCTGCCAGTGGTGGTCATAACCTCTTGCTTTCCGGCCCTCCAGGAGCAGGTAAAACCCTGCTGGCCAGCTGTTTGCCCGGCATCTTGCCGCCCTTAACAGAGACCGAAGCACTTGAGGTGGCGGCGATTGAGTCGGTGTCTCAAGGTCATGATCCGGCCCGCTGGGGACAGAGGCCTTTTCGTGCCCCGCATCACAGTAGTTCAGCGATTGCACTGGTGGGTGGGGGAAGCATCCCTCGTCCAGGTGAGATCAGCCGCGCCCATCGGGGTGTGCTTTTTCTGGATGAGCTGCCGGAGTTTGCGCGCTCGGTTTTGGAGATGCTGCGTGAGCCTCTGGAGTCTGGCGAAATCCATCTGGCCCGGGCGGCGTTGCAAGCCAGTTATCCAGCTCGGTTCATGCTGGTGGCGGCAATGAACCCCTGCCCCTGCGGTCAGCTGGGCAGTGATCAGCCGCCCTGCAGCTGTAGTCCGGCTCAGCGCCATCGTTATCGTGCCAAGCTGTCGGCGCCTTTTTTGGATCGCATTGACCTACAGTTACAGGTTCCGGCTTTGCCGCCTCAGTCTTTATGGGACGAGCCAGTGGGTGAGTCCAGTCAGCAGGTACAGCAGCGGGTCATTGCCGCTCGGGCACGACAAGATGATCGCCA
>SKHR01000018.1 GCA_007116865.1 Marinospirillum sp.
CTGGCTGTAGAGATGCGTATTTTGTATGGCGGCAGCGTGAAAGCCGAAAATTCAGCAGCGCTTTTTGCGATGCCGGATATCGATGGTGGGTTGGTGGGTGGAGCTTCACTCAAAGCCCAGGATTTTTTAGCAATCGGTCACTCAATGGAATAGTTGATATGCAAAGTGTGGTTTTAATGATTCACGTTTTCCTTGCAGTGGGATTGGTGGTACTGATCCTGCTTCAGCAGGGTAAAGGGGCCGAGGCTGGCGCGTCTTTTGGCGGCGGTGCTTCTAACACAGTGTTTGGCAGCCTCGGGCCTTTGGGTTTCCTGGGCAAGATGACCGCCTGGCTGGCAACCGCATTTTTTGCCACCAGCCTGTTGTTGGCCTATATGGCCACTCAGCAGCACTCACCCGATCTGGGTTTGCCATCGGATGAAGTGATCGAGGAATTTCATCGCGATCAGCTGCCTTTGCTGGATGATGTGCCTGCACCGCGCGACTGATCTTTTTTTGCCTCGGGGCTTGCCAAGTCAAGGGTGGGCCTCTATCATTTGCCCCGCTTTGACCCCCTGGGGTTGAGCGAGCAATTGCCGAAGTGGTGGAATTGGTAGACACGCTATCTTGAGGGGGTAGTGGCCACAGGCTGTGCGGGTTCGAGTCCCGCCTTCGGCACCATAGTTTAGGGCTTTCCTTGACGGGTTAGTTAAAAGCCCTTAAACTACTGCGACTTTGATGCGGGGTGGAGCAGCCTGGTAGCTCGTCGGGCTCATAACCCGAAGGTCGTCGGTTCAAATCCGGCCCCCGCTACCAAGATTTAATAAAAAAGCCCCTTTTTAAAGGGGCTTTTTGTTAGGGCCCGAAACCCTTCGCACCGACGATGCCTCACTATCATCCTACGAAGTTTTCCGGCCCAGGACTTGTCTGCCTAGGGCAGCAACGGGAGCCAAACCGTGGCCGGTACACCTGATTTTTTGCAAACACTGTTACAACCTGTGGTTGAGTCCTTGGGTTATGAGTTCTGGGGTCTGGATTTCGGCGGACGCGGACGCACTCGCCTGCTGCGGGTCTATATTGACGGGCCTGAGGGTATCAATGTCGAAGACTGCGCCCGCGTGAGCCGACAAATCAGTGCGCTCTTGGATGTTGAAGACCCGATCAGCGGAGAGTATACCCTGGAGGTGTCCTCCCCCGGTCTGGATCGGCCGATTTTTACCCTGGATCAATATGCGCGTTTGGTGGGTCAGCAGGCAAAAATCACCCTGCGGGACGCCTATGATGGGCGCAAGAATTTTACCGGGTTGTTGAAAGGCGTCGAACAGGATGAAGTGATCCTCCAGGTTGACGCTGAAGAATTTTGTTTTCCCATTGAAACGCTAGACCGCGGAAGGCTGGTGCCTTACCCGGATTCGAACAAAGACTAAGGACCGTTTTCAAGAGGCTTGGCATGAGCAAAGAGATACTGTTGGTTGTGGACGCCGTTTCCAACGAAAAAGGCGTACCCAAGGAAACCATTTTTGAGGCGATTGAAGCGGCTTTGGCCAGCGCTACCAAAAAGCGGTTTACTGAAGAAGGCGTCGATATCCGCGTGGCGATTGATCGTAAAACTGGTCACTATGATACCTGGCGGCGTTGGACGGTGGTCGATGATGAAGACTTTACCGAACCGGCCAGTGAGCTGGCGGCCAGTGATGTCGCCGAAGAAGGTCTGAAAGTGGGAGACACCCGCGAAGAGCCCATCGAATCGATTGAGTTTGGCCGTATTGCAGCGCAAACAGCCAAGCAGGTTATCGTGCAAAAGGTTCGTGAAGCGGAGCGCGCCGAAATTGTTCGTCAGCATCAGGATCAACAAGGGCAGTTGGTGTCCGGTGTGGTCAAGAAGAACACTCGTGATGGGGTGATTGTGGATCTGGGCGGCAATGCTGAAGCCTACCTCGGTCGCAATGAAATGATTCCCGGCGAGAAGTTCCGCCTCAATGATCGGGTGCGGGCGATCCTGCTGGAAGTCAATCCGAACAATCGTGGGCCACAGCTGGTTCTGTCCAGAACCTGCCCGGAAATGCTGATTGAGCTTTTCCGTATTGAAGTGCCGGAAATTTCCGAGCAGCTGATTGAAATTCGTGGTGCCGCTCGCGATCCTGGCTCGCGTGCCAAGATTGCCGTCAAAACCAATGATCGCCGAATTGATCCTGTGGGTGCCTGTGTGGGCATGCGTGGATCACGCGTTCAAGCAGTTTCCAATGAGCTGCACAATGAGCGGGTGGATATCGTGCTTTGGGACGACAATCCAGCTCAACTGGTCATCAATGCGATGGCACCGGCTGATGTGGCCTCCATTGTGGTGGATGAAGACGCTCACTCAATGGATGTGGCCGTGGCTGAAGATAACCTGGCACAGGCGATTGGTCGTGGCGGCCAAAACGTCAAACTGGCCCGTGAGTTGACCGGCTGGCGCATCAATGTGATGACCGAAGAAGAAGCACAAGGCAAGCAGGAGCAAGAGATGGACAGCCTGGTGCAGTACTTTATTCAGCATCTGGATGTGGATGATGATCTGGCGCGTTTGCTGGTTGAAGAAGGCTTTACCAGCCTTGAGGAAGTCGCTTATGTGCCGATGGAAGAGTTCCTTGAAATTGAAGATCTGGATGAAGCCCTGGTCACGGAATTACGTCGTCGCGCCAAAGACGAACTCTTGACCCTGGAAATTGCTTCGGAAGAAGCGATTGCCGAAGCCCACACCGATGAAGCCTTGCTGAATCTGGAAGGGATGGATCGTGCGCTGGCTTCTATTCTGGCAACAATGAAAATCACTACCCTAGACGATCTGGCAGAGCAGGCAATCGATGACCTGATGGATATTGAGGGCATGACTGAAGAACGTGCTGGCAAGCTGATCATGGCTGCACGTGCCCATTGGTTTGAAGATGAAGCCTGAGCCCTCGCGGGTTAACGCTGGAGGAGATGTAGGATGGCAGAAAATACAGTTAAAGAATTTGCAGAGGCCATTGGCCGCCCGGTTGAGCGTTTGTTAGAGCAAATGAAGCAGGCCGGCTTGACACATAAGAAAGCAGAAGAGCAGGTCTCAGAACAGGATAAGGAAACGCTGCTGGCTTTTTTACGCCGGAGCAGCGGGGCTGGCGACGAGCCAACTCGAATCACCATGACGCGTAAGGTCACGCAGAAGCTGCGTACTGAGGGCCGCAAAAGTGTGAATGTCGAAGTGCGTAAAAAGCGAACCTTCGTCAAACGTAGTGATGTGGATCTGAATGCTGAAAAAGAGCGTCAGGCACAAGAAGAAAAGCTGCGCCAGGAAGCAGAAGC
>SKHR01000004.1 GCA_007116865.1 Marinospirillum sp.
CGCAGCTCGTCACCCTCGGCATAAAGCGGATTCATCACAGGCCTCCAATCGCATCAAGTGAAACAAACCCCTGGCCGGGCTGGTTGCGACGAAAGACTTTCAGCACCTTTTCTTGCTGCGCGCTGGAGCCAACAAAGCTCTGGTAAGCCTGTTGCAGCCAGTGACGATAATGCGCAAAACAGGCCGTCACGGTTTCCGGCATGGGTTGTGCCGCCAGGTAGTTATGAAAACGCTGTAGAATGTGCAAACGATTGACCTGTACCACACTGGGATCATAATCCACTTGAAAAAACTGTAAAAAATCCTCAGCGCTTTGCAAGTCTTGCAGCGCATCTTCAAAGTCTTCCAGGTCTTCAAACTGACAGGATATGCTCATCTCTCACCTCGTTATGCGACCGCAGTCGATTGCAGGCCTTGCTGGTGTTGATACAGACTGAGTAGCTCTGCATCCGTGGGGGGGCGTTTATGCAGCGCACTCAGGCGACGCACTTCTAATAAAAGTTGACTGGCTTGTTCTTGATTCAAAACGATGCCAAGACGGGCATAACAGGCGATCACCCCTCGACTGCCGGAATGCTTGCCTAACACCAACTGGTGTTGCCGACCCAGCAGCGCAGGGTCGATGCCTTGATAAATCAGCGGGTCTTTCAGCAAACCATCCACATGGATACCGGCTTCGTGGGTGAATACCCCCTCTCCAACCAGGCTTTTTTGCCAACTGACCGGACGATTGGCCGCCTCAGCCACCAGTCGGGAAACCCCGGTCAGGGATTCCAGCTGAATGCCGGTTGAACAGTGCATCAGTTGCTCCAGTCCCAGTACGACTTCTTCCAATGCGGCATTGCCCGCACGCTCACCCAGACCGTTCACGGTGGTATTGATATGTGTGGCACCGGCACGTGCGGCCGCCAGACTATTCGCGGTGGCCAGCCCCATATCATCATGGGCGTGCATTTCAACCGCCAGATCGCAGGCACTGACCAACAGGCTGATCCGCTCATAAACCCCGAAAGGCTCCATGATGCCTAGTGTGTCTGCAAATCTGAGGCGCTCAGCACCACTGCGTTGTGCCACCTCAGCCAGTTGCAACAGGAACTGCGGATCGGCACGCGAGGCATCTTCACAGCCCAAAATCACCTGGAAGCCCATGTCTCTGGCGCGTGGCACCAGGTCTTCTATCTGCGCCAACACCCAGGCACGGCTGCGCTTCAACTTGCGCAGGATGTGAACATCCGAGGAAGCCACCGAAAGATCCAACCATTTGAGTGGCAAACCCTGACAGGCGGCTAAATCCTTGGGCAACATCCGGCACCAGCCCACCAGATCCGCCTGCAAACCCAGGCTGGCAATGGCGCGCATATCGTCACGCTCTGCCTCACCCATCGCCGGAATTCCTACCTCCAGCTCAGGCACCCCCAAGGCATCCAGACCCTGGGCAATCGCCAGCTTTTCTTCGGTCGTGAAAGCCACCCCAGCGGTTTGCTCACCATCTCTCAGGGTGGTGTCGTCAATAATGATCGGCTTGGTTGTGTGCATGGTCTGGCCCCCTTCCCAAAGTGATCAGGCGTACGCCGGTTCGAACATTTCAGTGACCGGCGCGCCTTCTTTCCAGTAAGGAGAAAGCTGGCGCAGTTGTTCAATGATACCGGGCACCACCTCGATCACCCGATCAATTTCAGCTTCAGTGGTGTAGCGCGACAGTGAAAAACGGATTGTGCCGTGGGCGGCGGTATAGGGCAGCCCCATGGCGCGCATCACATGCGAGGGTTCCAATGAGCCAGACGTACAGGCCGAGCCACTGGAAGCCGCGATGCCAAAACGGTTGAGCAACAAAAGGATGGACTCTCCTTCGATATACTCAAACGCGATATTGCTGGTATTGGGCAGGCGGTTTTGCGTGTCACCCGTGGCGAAGGCATGGCTGACTTGCGACAAAATCCCCTGCTCCAAACGATCTCTTAAGCGCTTCACTTCGGTATTTTCGTGCGCCATGGCCGCTTGAGCCATTTCAGCCGCTTTGCCCAGCGCCACAATCGAAGCACTGTTTTCGGTACCGGCACGACGACCTCTTTCCTGATGGCCGCCCCGCAGCAAGGGACGAAAACGGGTGCCACGACGCAGATACAAAACACCTATGCCTTTGGGCGCATGCAGTTTATGGCCGGACAGACTCAGCAGGTCGATATGGGTGTTTTTCAGATCTATCGGGATCTTGCCAACGGCCTGCACGGCATCGGTGTGAAACATCACGCCTGCTTGATGTGCCATTTCGGCCATTTCAACCACCGGGAAAAACGTGCCGGTTTCATTGTTAGCCCACATCACACTGACAATCGCGATTTGATCACTCAGCAGGCGCTGATATTCATCCAGATCCAAACGCCCCTGGCCATCAACCGCCAGTCGGTGAACCCGATAGCCGTCTTTTTCCAGATACTCACACAGGGTCAGCACGGCGGGGTGTTCAACCTGGGTGGTAATGATTTCTTTGCGCTCCGGCTGAGCCTTGAGTGCCGATAAGATCGCAGTGGAATCGCTTTCCGTGCCACAAGAGGTAAACACGATTTCACTGTCATGCTCTGCGCCCAGAAGCTGCTGAACCTGCTGGCGGGCTTTTTTTAACGCCTGCCCTACCCGGTTGCCATATTCATGCAGAGAGGAAGGGTTGCCAAACTGCTCAGTAAAGTAGGGCAGCATCACTTCCACCACCTCAGGATCAACCTGAGTGGTGGCATTGTTATCGAGATAGATGGTATTCATGCGCTGACTCCCACGGCATGGTGGCGATTGACCGGCACCAGTTGCACCATTTCACCCAGGGCTTTGACCAGTTGCTGCTGTATGCCGCCCAGGGTCATGCTGGCCATTTGGCAGTCGCTGCAAGCACCGGTGAGCTTGACCAGGATTTTGCGGCCTTCGACATCAATCAGCTCGATATCACCGCGATCCTTTTGCAGGGTCGGGCGTGCCGCCTCTATCACTTCTTCAATCAGGCGGATGCGTTGCAAATTGGTCAGCTTGGCTGGTTTTTCACTGGCCGCAACCGGTGTTGCTGGCGGGACTTCAACTTGATTCAGTGCGCCCCGTGCATCGGCTTCAACTTTAGCCATCAGGCTACCGACATCGCTGGCCTGACTGGCGATCGCCGCTTCATCCTGAGGCTGCTCAGCCAGCACCTTGTTGAGAATTTCTTCAATGCCCTCGTGGCAGGCAGAACAGCCACCACCGGCTTTGGTGTAGAAGCTGACTTCTTCCACGCTGGTCAGGTGGTTGGCACGAATGGTTTCTTCAATCAGCACCGC
>SKHR01000145.1 GCA_007116865.1 Marinospirillum sp.
CAGATCCAGGCGGTCGTTTTGCTTTTGCGCCAGATCCAGGGAGAAGTCATGCATCCAGTAAGGCTGGTCGGCGCGCTGTACCTCGTAGGGTTTTTCTCCCAGCACTTTCAAGCCGAGGTTTTCCAATACCGGCAAAATATCGGACAAGAGCAGTGGCTGATCTTTTTGATAAAGCTTGAAGCGCAGCTGTTCGGCATCTTCAACGGTTCGATAAAGGCTCAGTGCAATGCGTTTTTCCCCGCTGCTGAGCAGTTCGAAATGCTGGATGTCATTGACGGCATGGCGAGTATTGAAGTCTTCACAATAGGCGGCAGAAAAACCCTCCTTGTAAAGCGCGGAAAGCTGATTGGCCGCTTCTTCGCCCTGGCTTTCAACCAGGGCGCTGTGCAGGGCGTCGCTCCAACTGCGAGTGACCTGAATGATGCGTTGTTCAACCTCGCGGGAATCGTAATCCGGTGGGGTTTCATGACGAAAGCGCAGCAGATATTGAGTACGGCATAACACCGACTCAGAGAAGTAGGTGGTGAACTCAATAAAATCCGCATCCAGGGCTTCACATAACACCCGTTGTGCTTTTAAACGTAACTCCGTGCTGTAAAGATCTCGCGGCATGTACACCAGCGCCGAATAGAGCTGCGCAAAGTCATCTCTGCGGATGAATACCTTGACCTTGCGGCGTTCGCGCAGATTAAAAATGCCCAGTGCTGTGCTGGTGAGTTCATCCAGATGAATCTGGAACAGGTCGTCGCGGGGATAGACATCCAGAATTTGCAGCATTTGGCGTCCGTTATGGGTCTGGGCAGACATGCCTGCCTGGGCTAACACCTTGGCGACCTTCTGGCGCAAAACCGGGATGTGGCGGGGTGAGCGGCTATAAACCGAGGCCGTGTATAACCCCATAAAACGCACCACCTGGCAGGGGTTGCCTTGTGCGTCAAATAACTGCAGCGCGATGTAGTCTGGGTGGGCCGGGCGATGAATGCGTGAGGGGTGCGGATCGCGTGAAAAAGCCAGCAGCCCAGGAATCAGCGGATAGGGTTGGGCATCAAAGGCCATGACTCGCTCACAGTGTTTGGGATCACGCAAAAGGCCAAGGCGAGACTCTGCCTCGGTGGATTCCGCATCAGTGGCGTGGACTTCATACCCCAGGAAAGTAAAGTGGTCGTCGGTCAGCCATTGAAAAAAAGCAGCCGCTTCATCCAGGTCGCTGGCCGCGATTTTGCCTTTGATTGCTTTTTGATAATTCTTGTCTTGCAGGGTTTGACTGAGTTCAATGGCCTTTTCACGCATCGCGGTGAAATCAGTCACGGCGGTACGAACATCCGCCAGAATACTGAGCAGCGTTTTTTGCAATTCTGTCAGATCAGACTCTGCCATCCGGTCAATTTCAATCAGGATCAGTGACTCCAGAGGTTTGGACTCCTCCTGAGTTTGTGTCAGTTGTTTTAACTGACCTTTGGAGCTGCGCTGACTGGGTAACAGGGCATTGTGCAGGGTGTGAACGGTGATGTTTCGGCGGTTGAGCTCCATGCGCAGGGAGTCCACCAAAAACGGCATGTCGATGTTCAGTACCTGAATCAAAGAACGTGGGGCCTGCCAGCCATCACGTTCGAAGTCGGGATTGAACAGGCGCAGTTTCGGCGCCTTGGCGGTGTAGTCTTGAATGAAGTGCCAAAGCGACAGGGTGGTGCCGTAAAAGGTTTCTTCTGGCCAGTGTACCAACTCGTCAACCGCCGCGTTTTGGTAAAACTGGCGTGCAAAATCGAGCACCTGTTCACGGGTTGCTGAGTCCAGGTGTCGATCCAGTGGAGCTTCGAGGGTAGAAATCAGCTCCAGCAGGGCAGTTTGCATTTTTTGCATGGTGACTCCGTCCGATTTTTTTCTTGGGTATGTTAAGCTTAACCATCAAAACGCGATTGCATCGTGACTGCAAGCCATCATGTTGTCTTGGCATGGACGATGCCATTTCGTAAGCCGTACACAGGGAAGGATAGGCGAGCCTCCCTGTTTTTCCAGTCACAGGATGGAAGCAAACGTTTGTTAAATCACACTGACTTTTCAATCACTCTTGAGTCCTTGATGGCCTGGACCAGCGCTGTGCCCGCTTGGGTGCTCTGGCTGGCTGCGGGCGTGTTGTTGCTGGCTGCTTTGGGTTTGTGGGTGCAGTTGCGTCACAAGTATCGTATGCGCCGTTATGTGCTGGCAGAGCTGAAGGCGATCCAGCAGCGCTTTAATACCCAGGGTGATCAGGTACGTTATCTGCAAGAGCTCAATCTGCTGCTGCGCCGGATTGCGGTGCGTAATTTTTATCGAAGTCGGGTCGAGGGGTTGAGTGGTGATGAGTGGCTGGACTTTCTGGACTGGAGCCGGAGCCAGCGAGACATGAAAAAGCCTGGCTTTCGTGAAGGCTGCGGGCGAGTGCTGGATCAGCGGATTTATGAAGCCGAACCCGAGCTGTTTGATCCGGTGGCTTTAGATCGTTTAGTGCGTTTGTGGATTAAACGGCAAACCTGAACTGGAACCTGGGACGCTGGCTGGTGTTGATCGGCCAGCGCCCCGGTGGCTCATAGTGCGTCGAGCTTGGTTTTTAGCAGTTGATTGACCGCTTGGGGATTGGCGGTGCCGCGAGATGCTTTCATCACCTGACCCACAAAAAAGCCAATCATTTTGCCGCGCTTGTCTTCTTCTGCGCTGCGATACTGCTCAACCTGTGCTGGGTTGTCCTGCAGGATTTGATCAATGATCGCTTCGATCGCACCCGTATCGGTGACCTGCTTCAGTCCCTTGGCTTCAATCACCTCATCGGCGGTGTGAGCCTCTTCAGCCCAGAGCGCGGCAAAAACCTGCTTGGCGGCTTTACCGTTGATGGTGTTGTCCTGCAGGCGCTTGATCAAGCCAGCCAGCTGTTCTGGCGCGACAGGGGATTGAGTGATGTCGAGCCCGTCACGATTGAGGCTGGCGGCGACTTCGCCAGTCACCCAGTTGGCGGCCAGTTTGGCATCACCACACAGCTGGGTCGCCCGGTCAAAGTAATCGGCCAGCGCGCGGCTGGAGGAGAGCACACCCGCATCATAGTCGGATAATCCCAACTGCTGGGTGAAGCGCTCACGTTTTTGGTCGGGCAGCTCAGGCAGGGTGCTTCTTAAATGGTCGATGTAAGCCGGATCCAGTACCAGAGGCAGCAGGTCAGGGCAGGGGAAGTAACGGTAGTCGTTGGCTTCTTCCTTGCTGCGCATGGAGCGAGTTTCGTCTTTATCAGGATCGTACAGGCGGGTTTCCTGAACCACCCGGCCGCCGTCCTCAATCAGTTCAATCTGGCGCTCTATCTCGTGATTGATGGCTTTTTCGACAAAGCGGAAGGAATTGACGTTTTTGATTTCGCAACGGGTGCCCAGCTTGGGTTCACCCTTGAGGCGCACTGAAACGTTGGCATCGCAGCGCATTGAGCCTTCGGCCATGTTGCCATCGGAGATGCCTAAATAGGTGATCAGGCTGTGAATGGCCTTTAGGTAGGCCACGGCTTCTTTGGCGGAGTTCATGTCCGGCTCAGAGACAACCTCCAGCAGCGGAGTGCCTGCGCGGTTGAGGTCGATGCCGGTCATGCCATGAAAGTCTTCGTGCAGGCTTTTGCCTGCGTCTTCTTCCAGGTGTGCGTGGTGGATCCGAACGCGTTTGATCCCCCCTTGCTCCAGCGGAATATCGACATACCCAGGGCCGACGATGGGTTCGGCCATCTGGCTGGTCTGATAACCCTTAGGCAGATCCGGATAGAAGTAGTTTTTACGCTCAAACACAGAGCGCTCAGGAATGTCGGCGTGGGTTGCCAGTCCGAACAAAACCGCCATTTCAACGGCCTTTTCATTGAGTACGGGTAAAACACCAGGCAGGCCTAGGTCGATTTCACAGGCTTGACTATTGGGCGCGGCACCAAAGGCGGTGCTGGCACCGGAGAAGATTTTTGATGCTGTCGCGAGCTGAACGTGCACTTCCAGCCCTATCACTGCTTCCCATTGCATGGTTGCGAACCTTTTTTACTTGTCAGTCAAAATTCGGGGTCATTCAATGCCGCTAGGCTTTTGAAGATGGTGGTCAGTCACCTGTTGGAACTGGTGTGCCACATTCAGCAGCCGCGCCTCTTCAAAGTGATTGCCGATCAGTTGTAGTCCGACAGGCCGCCCGGCCACCTGCCCGGCGGGCATGGACAAAGCGGGCAACCCAGCCAGGTTCACCCCCAGGGTGTAAATGTCTTCCAGGTACATCTGCACGGGATCATTGATCTTGCTGCCCAGATCAAAGGCCGGGGTTGGTGTGGTCGGTGCCAGCAGCAGGTCGACTTCCTTGAGGCTGCTTTGGAAATCCTGAGTGATCAGGCGGCGCAGCTGCTGAGCCTTGCGGTAGTAGGCATCATAAAAACCTTCGGAAAGGGCGTAGGTGCCGACCAGAATACGGCGTTTGACTTCTTCACCAAAACCTTCGCTGCGAGAGCGCTTGTAGAGGTCTTCGAGATCCTGAGGCTGGTCGCAACGATGACCAAAACGTACCCCGTCGTAACGGGACAGGTTGGTGCTTGCCTCAGCAGGTGCGATGACATAGTAGGCTGGAATTGCCAGGCGGGTCAGCGGCAGGCTGACTTCTTTGCAGCGAACGCCGAGTTTTTCCAGTGTCTGGATGGCCTGCTCAAGCACCTTTGCCATTGCTGGGCTCAGATCTTCACCAAAGTATTCCTTGGGCAGGCCCAGCGTCAGTCCTTGCAGGGGTTCGTGCAGGGCATCGGCATACTGAGGGAGGTTGCGCTGAATGCTGGTGGAATCCTTGGGGTCAAATCCGGCCATGGCCTGCAGCAGCAAAGCACAGTCTTCAGCGCTGCGGGCCATGGGGCCGCCCTGATCCAGACTGGAGGCGTAGGCGATCATGCCCCAGCGTGATACTCGGCCATAGGTGGGTTTGATGCCTGTGATGCCACAAAAAGCCGCGGGTTGGCGAATCGAGCCGCCAGTGTCCGTGCCGGTGGCAGCAGGCACCAGACGAGCAGCAACGGCTGCTGCGGAGCCACCGGAAGAGCCGCCAGGCACTGCGTTCAGATCCCAGGGGTTGAGGGTCGGGCCAAACCAGGAGGATTCATTGGATGAGCCCATGGCAAATTCATCCAGGTTGGTTTTGCCCAGACTCACCATGCCTGCTTCTTCAAGGCGCGAAACGACCGTTGCGGAATAGGGTGCCGTAAAGTTTTCCAGCATCCGTGAGCCGCAGGTGGTGCGTACACCCTGGGTGCAAAAAATGTCCTTGTGGGCCAGTGGCAAGCCGGTCAGTGGGCTGGCGTCACTTTGTGCCAGGCGTGCATCCGCTTGTTCGGCCTGTTGCAGCGCAGTTTCAGCGGTGACGGTGATGAAGGCGTTGATACGAGGGTTCAGCTGGCTGATTCGATCCAAAAAAGCCTGGGTCAGTTCGCGGCTGGAAAAAGTCTTTTGGCGCAGCCCCTGCGCCATTTGTGCAAGGCTCAGTTCAATCATGGTGTGTCCTGATGCATGAAAAATCGGCAGCGTTATTCCACTACACGGGGAACAAGGTACAGCCCCTGCTCGGTGGCGGGCGCTATTTTTTGCAAGTGATCACGGTCAGGTTGCTCGGTCACTTCATCAATTCTGAGTCGCTGGGTTGCGTCCATGGGGTGGGACATGGGCAGTACGCCATCGGTGTCGATACTTTGCATTTGGTCCACCAGTGCCAGAATGCTGGTCAGTGCCTGGCTGTAGGCATCGGTGGCCTGGGGGTCGAGTTGTAATCGAGCGAGATGGGCGACTTTTTCAACGTCTTGTGTGGTGAGTGTCATTTGAAAACCTTGAAATACCTGGGTTTAAAACGCGTTGACGTGTAAACTAGGGCGCTTGGGTTCAATCTGGTTGAAACCCTTCATGAAGTGGGGAAGAATACCACAGTTTTTCCCGTCAGGCTGCTAAAGTTGCTTGCCCCAGCCTGCCTGGGTTGCTAGAGTTTCCGCCCAGTAAAAGGAACCATCAGGATAGGTCATCACAAGCATGTTTAAATTCCTCAGAGGTATGTTTTCCAGCGATTTGTCAATCGACTTGGGAACTGCAAATACGCTGATTTATGTGCGCAACCAAGGCATCGTTTTGAATGAGCCTTCTGTCGTTGCTGTGCGTCATCAGGGATCTCAGCGCAGTGTGGCGGCAGTCGGTTTTGATGCCAAACGCATGCTGGGTCGTACGCCAGGCAATATCACCGCGATTCGTCCAATGAAGGACGGCGTGATCGCGGACTTTCATGTCACCGAAAAAATGTTGCAGCACTTTATTTCTAAAGTGCATGACAATAGTTTCTTCAAACCCAGCCCACGTGTGCTGGTGTGTGTGCCCTGTATGTCAACTCAGGTTGAGCGCCGAGCGATCAAAGAGTCGGCTCTGGGTGCCGGTGCGCGTGATGTTTATCTGATCGAAGAGCCGATGGCAGCTGCGATCGGTGCGGGCCTGCCAGTGGAAGAAGCGCAGGGTTCCATGGTGGTGGATATCGGTGGGGGAACCACTGAGATCGCGATCATCTCCTTGAACGGTGTGGTCTATTCCGAGTCGGTGCGTATCGCCGGTGACCGTTTTGATGAGGCGATCGTAGCCTATGTGCGTCGTCACTACGGCAGTTTGATCGGTGACGCCACCGCTGAGCGGATCAAGCAGGAAGTCGGCTGTGCCTACCCGGGCAGTGAAGTCAAAGAAATCGACGTGCGTGGGCGTAATCTGGCAGAGGGGATTCCGCGCAGCTTTACTCTCAACTCCAATGAGATTTTGGAGGCATTGCAAGAGCCGCTGGCGGCGATTGTGCAAGCCGTCAAAAGTGCGCTGGAGCAGTCCCCCCCTGAGCTGGCGTCGGACATTGCTGAGCGTGGCCTGGTCTTGACCGGTGGCGGCGCTTTGTTACGTGACATCGACAAGTTGATTGCAGAAGAAACTGGTCTGCCGGTCATTATCGCAGAAGACCCCTTGACCTGTGTGGCCCTGGGGGGCGGTAAGGCACTGGAGTTGATTGATCAACAGACCTTTGATCTGCTGGCCGTCGAATAGCTTTATATAGGGCCAGCTTCAGTGACGAAACGCCTCTTCGTAAGAAGCGGCGTTTCTTTGCGTTAGGTCTGCTGGATTTGTGAAATTAAGAGGGGCATGCCATCAAGCAGTTATTTGCCAAGGGACCCGTTTTGGGCTACCGCTTCATGCTGGTATTGCTCATGGGTGGGCTGTTGATGACGGCTGAGCACCGCTGGTCTGAAGTGGCTCAGGCGCGTGCTTGGCTGACCCTTTTAGTTACTCCGGTTCAGTGGGCGGCAGACTTGCCAGGGCGTACCTGGGGGTGGACAGCAGATACGCTGTCTAATCGCAATCAGCTGCTTGAAGAAAATCGTGAGCTTAAGTCCCAAGCCTTGATTCTGGCAGAGCGCAGTCAGACGATGGCGAGTGTGATGGCTGAGAATGTGCGGCTGCGTGAGCTGCTGCATGCAATAGAGCCAGTGGATATCCCTTTCATCACTGCCGAGTTGATCGGGGTAAACTACGATCCCTTTTCGCAGCAGGTGATCATTAACCGGGGACATCAGGATGGGGCTTACCAGGGAATGCCAGTGATCGATGCGGGTGGGGTGATGGGGCAACTGATCATGGTGACTCCCTTTACCAGTCGTTTACTGCTGATTTCTGATGCGAATCACGCCATGCCGATCCAGGTTAACCGCAATGGTTTGCGCTTTATTGCTCAGGGCATGGGGCGTTCAGATACGCTGCGTTTGATGCATGTACCGGAAACCGCTGATCTGCGTGAAGGGGATTTGCTGATCACTTCAGGGCTAGGTGGGCGTTTTCCTTTCGGCTATCCGGTGGCCACCATTGAAAGTATCACCCACCAGCATGGCGAGCCTTTTGTCGATGTGCTGGCGCGTCCTTTGGCCCAGTTGGATCGCAGTCGTTATGTGCTGCTGTTATTCCATGATCCGCAGCGTGCGGAAGCCCTGATTGAAGCTCGCCAACAGACTCAAGGAGGCGATTGATGGCAACGAAAAAGCCTCAGGGTTTCTGGTGGATTCAACTGACCTTCTTTTTGGCGCTCTATATCCAGGCTCTGCCCATACCGACCAATATTTTGATCTGGCGGCCTGAATGGTTGAGTCTGGTATTGATTTATTGGGCACTTTTTACCCCGCAGCGGGTCGGAATCCTGCATGGCTTTGGTTGGGGGCTGCTGTTGGATCTGATTGAAGGGACGCTGCTGGGACATAATGCGGTGACCTTGGCGTTAGTGGGTTACTTATGTAACCGCTTCTATCAGCGCATACGTATGTATTCTGCCTGGAAACAGAGCCTGGTGGTTTTGCTGATGATAGTGCTGAGTCAGCTGCTTTTTCAGTGGATTCAAGGGGTGTTTGGGGTCATGTCAACGCTTGGCTTCTTATTGATCCCTGCGGCTGTTTCGGCGCTGCTTTGGCCTTGGGTGTCTACGTTATTGCATCTATTCAAACGTCGCTTTTCCTTGTTTTAATCGCCGATGGCTGAAGGCTTATGAGTGAAGAAATTCTGATCAATCTCACCCCGATGGAAACCCGCGTGGCGCTGGTTGAAAATGGGGTGCTGCAGGAAGTCTATATTGAGCGCACTCGGCGCCGCGGCATGGTCGGCAATATCTACAAAGGCAAGGTGGTACGAGTGTTGCCAGGCATGCAAGCGGCTTTCGTGGATATTGGTTTGGAAAGAGCGGCCTTTATTCATGTGGCAGAGGTGGCACGCACGGATGTGGAGCACCCTGAGTTACCGCCTATTTCGCAGTTGTTGCATGAGGGCCAGTCTTTGGTGGTCCAGGTCACTAAAGACCCGATCGGAACCAAAGGGGCGCGGCTGACCACTCATCTTTCTTTGCCTTCTCGCTACCTGGTGTATATGCCGGACACCCACCATATTGGTGTCTCGCAGCGCATTGAGCAGGAGCAGGAGCGAGAGCGCCTGAAAGCGTTGATCAATGAACACTGGGATGAAAATGACCCGGGCGGTTTTATTCTGCGTACCGCAGCTGAGGGTGTGGGTGCAGAGGAAATTTTAGCGGATATTCAGTTTCTCAAGCGGGTCTGGCAGGCAGTCAAACGACGCATTGAGAGAGACCAGGGTATCACTTGTGTGTATGAAGACCTGCCTTTGTTCATGCGCTCTATGCGAGATTTTGTGCGCCCGGAAATTGAAAAAATCCGCATCGACTCACGCGAGAATTTTAACAAGCTGCTGGATTTTGTCAGTGAGTTCGTACCGCAGTTGCAGGATAAGGTTGAGTACTATCCTGGCGAGCGCCCGATTTTTGATCTTTACAGCGTCGAGGATGAAATTCAGAAGGCGTTGACTCGTCGGGTGCAGCTCAAAAGTGGTGGTTATCTGGTGATCGATCAAACCGAAGCCATGACCACCATTGATGTGAATACCGGTGGTTTTGTGGGTCATCGCAATCTGGAAGAAACCATTTTTAAAACCAATCTGGAAGCGGCCAGTGCGTTAGTGCGTCAACTGCGTTTACGCAATCTGGGCGGTATCATCATCATCGACTTCATCGATATGGAAGATCCTGAGCACCAGCGCCAGGTACTGCGTTTACTTGAAAAAAGTCTTGAGCAGGATCATGCGAAAACCAAGCTGACCGGCGTCACCGAGCTGGGACTGGTGCAGATGACACGCAAACGCACGCGCGAAAGCCTGGAGCAAATTCTGTGTGAAACCTGCCCTGAATGCCAGGGTCGCGGTAGTTTGAAAACGGCTGAGTCAGTGTGTTATGAAATTCTGCGCGACTTGCTGCGAATTGACCGGGCTTATGGCGGGGAGGCTTATTTGGTGATGGCAAGCCAAGGGGTGGTGGATCGTTTTCTGGATGAAGAGTCTGCGGCGGTTGCTGATCTGGAGCAGTTTATCGGCAAGACGATTCGCTTCCAGGTCGAATCCCTCTATTCTCAAGAGCAGTTCGATATCGTGCTGCAATAAGCCATGTTCAGCCTGTTGTCACGTTTTCTTTCTTGGCGCTGGTTCTTACTGCAGCTGCCCCTCTGGTCAGCTTTGATCCTGCTGGTAAGTGCGGCCCTGTTGGTACTGGGGTTGCGGGCATTGGCGCCGCATGTAGAAAACTGGCGCCCGAATCTAGAAGCGGCCTTAAGCCAGCGTCTTCCTTTTGCGGTGACTCTGAACGACCTGCAGTTGTCTTTGTATCGTTGGGATCCTCAAATTGAGCTTAAAAATCTCCGCTTGCAAGTGGATGAACAGCCGTTTTTGACCCTGGATCAGGCTCGGGTTGAAATCGACACCTGGCGCAGCCTGCTCAGTGCTTCATTAAGAACGCGTGACCTTCAACTCCAGTCTTTACAGCTCTGGCTGGAGCAAACGCCGCAGGGATGGAGACCAATGGATTGGGTGAGTGATCCGGATGCAGATCCACTGGACTGGGTTGGTTGGATAGAACAACTCCTTGTTCAAGGGGAGCTGGATTTTGATCAGATCAGTGTTCACCTGCTACCACTTGATGGGCAGCCAATCACGCTTGAGGCCGACCATTTGCAGTATCGGCGCTGGTCACAGGGGCGGCAGCTGGTGTTTTCTCAGCCGATTGATACAGGGGACGCGGTTGAACTCGTGGTCACTCTCACGGATCGGGCTTTGGCGCAGGCACAGCCCAGGGTTGATGCTTGGCTCAGCGTGCCCAGGCTGCCAAGGGATGCACTGAAAACCCTGTGGCCGGATGCCTGGGTAGAAAAAACCGGCTTGCCTGAGGGTGACCTGAGTCTTGAGGCCTGGATCTCCTGGCAGGCAGAAGCCTTGCACCTGCAGGCTCAGATTCAGCGCCTGGATTTCTCTATCCAGCAGGGTGAAGTGAGTGCGCACAACCTGCAAGCGGATGTGATGTTTGCCGATGCCCAGTGGCAGTTGGCCTGGCAGGCAGAGCAGCTCATGCTGCAAACCCAACGCTTTGATCAGGTCGCAGGACATTATCGGCACCAGGATGGAGAGCATCAGTTGGGCTTTTCTGGCTGGTCAGTTGCGTCTCTGGTTGAGCTGGCTCAGCGCTTTCCCTTGCCGGATGCGCTGCTGCCGATTCTGCAAACGCTCAAGCCTCAAGGTCAGCTGACCAGCGCACAGATGCGTTGGCAGGGTGCTTTTGAAGACTGGTTTTTAACGGCTCAGGTGGACGATGCTCAGGTTCAACCCTGGCAGGGTGCGCCTGGTGTTGAAAATCTCAGCGCCTGGGTAGGAGTTTGGCCAGAAGGAGGTGAAGTGGTTTTCACTGAACAGCCCCTGGTTTTGTTTTTTCCTGAACTTTATTCCGCACCCTTTGATTTTGAAATGGCTCAGGGGCGGGTCGACTGGCAGTTGAGTGATGCCGGGGTGTCGGTGACGGGCACTGATCTGTCAGTCGCGCTCCACGATCCGCGGGTGACACAGGCGACCCGAGTCACCGGTGAGTTTGATCTGTTTCTCGGTAGGGGTGATCGGCGCTTTTATTTGAACCTGGGGCTATTGCCCACAGCGGTCAGTCTGCACCGCCAACTGGTGCCACAACAGGTGGCCCCAGAGAATTTGTTGACCTGGCTGGATCTGGCTTTGGATGAAGGGCAGGTGCAGCAAGGCGGATTTATTTATGCCGGTTCGGTCATGCGCGGGCGTCCTTCAACCTATCAGGTGTTGCTCGACTTTGAGCAGACACCGCTGGTTTTTGAGCCAGACTGGCCGCCCTTGACTCAGGCCAAGGGCTGGGTGCGAGTGGATGAACGCAGTGTCGCTGGTGAAGTGGAGTCCGCTCAACTGCTGGATGCCCGACTGAGTCAGGCGCATTTCTTCAGCCAGATCAGCGAAATGGCTCCTCAACTGTTGATTGATGCAGAGTTGGACAGTGAGGCACAGCTTTTTCCTCAATTGCTCAACCGCTCACCGCTGGGTCAGTGGGTGCCTGAAGCGCTGCATGAGTGGCAGTATGCGGGGCAGGTGACGGGGTCGATCCAATTGGCCATTCCTTTAGCGGAGCGCGCACCTGAG
>SKHR01000062.1 GCA_007116865.1 Marinospirillum sp.
ATAAGCGCTGCTGCAGTGATCGCCTGGCAGCCACCGGCTTTGTATGGCGTTATCCGGATTATCAGGCGGGTTACTCGCCTTTGATCAAGGCATTCCAGCGGGTTTGAATCGAGGCCAGAATGCCAGGGCCATCCAGACCATGATCGGCCAGCAACTGTTCATGGTCGCCCTGATCGACAAATACATCCGGCAAGCCGAGATTCAATACCGGTCGGGTCAAACCAGCGGCGGCCAGACACTCCAGCACGGCGGCACCAACACCGCCAGCCAGGGCATTTTCTTCAACCGTGACCACCAACTGATGCTGAGCGGCCAGTTCGAGGATGAGCGACTCATCCAGAGGCTTAACAAAACGCAGGTTCACCAGGGTGGCATTCAAAGCCTCTGCGGCTTCAGCGGCCACACTGACTCGACTTCCCAGCGCCAGGACCAGTATTCCTTCACCTTCGCGTCGCAACTCGGCTTTGCCAATCGGCAGGGGTTCCAGGGTATCGGTCACCGTCACCCCAGGGCCACAGCCACGGGGATAACGCACCGCTGCAGGGCCAGGATAGAGGTAGCCGGTTGTCAGCAGTTGGCGACACTCCTGCTCATCGGCCGGTGCCATGATCAGCATCTCCGGCACACAGCGCAGAAAAGACACATCCAGGCTGCCATGATGGGTTGGGCCGTCTTCACCCACCAGACCCGCGCGATCGATGGCAAATAAGACATCCAGCTTTTGCACGGCCACGTCATGGATGAGCTGATCATAAGCTCGCTGCAAAAAGGTCGAATAGATCGCCACCACTGGCTTGAGCCCTTCGCAGGCCATGCCCGCTGCCAGGGTGACCGCATGCTGTTCTGCAATCGCGACATCAAAATAACGCTTGGGGTAGCGCTCAGAAAAGCGCACCAGATCAGAACCTTCACGCATCGCCGGGGTGATCCCCATCAGGCGCTCGTCCGCTGCGGCCATATCACACAGCCACTGACCAAAGATATTCGAGTATTTCGGCCCTTTGCTCACTGGCACCTGGGTCGGTGCCGGTTTTTCCAGTTTGGTCAGTGCGTGGTAACCGATCGGGTCCGCCTCTGCGGGTAAAAAGCCCTTGCCTTTTTTGGTGATCACATGCAAAAACTGTGGCCCGGTGTGATGGCGCAGTTTTCTTAGAATCGACACCAGTTCAGGCAGATCATGCCCATCGACCGGCCCGACATAGTTAAAACCCAGTTCCTCAAACAAGGTGCCAGGCGAAACCAGCGATTTCACCTGTTCTTCAGTTTTGCGCGCCAACTCCCAGGCCAGCGGCAAGTGGGATAACACCTTGCGGCTGCCTTCGCGCAACTGGTGGAAGGGTTCACTCACCAGCAGTCGGGATAAGTAGGTGGCCAGACCGCCCACATTCTCTGAAATCGACATTTCATTATCGTTGAGCACCACCAGCATGTCTGCCTGCACATGCCCGGCATGGGTCAGGGCTTCAAACGCCATGCCTGCGGTCAGTGCGCCATCACCGATCACTGCCACACTGCGACGTTTTTTTCCCTGCGCCCGCGCAGCAATCGCCATTCCGAGTGCCGCACTGATAGAGGTGCTGGAATGCCCTACCCCAAAGGCGTCGTAAACCGATTCATCCCGTTTTGGAAAAGCCGCACAGCCGTCCTTTTGACGAATGCTCAGCAAGGCGTCTTTACGGCCAGTGAGAATTTTATGCGGGTAGGCCTGATGCCCAACATCCCAGATCAGACGATCTTCCGGGGTTTGCAAGGCCGCGTGCAGTGCGATGGTCAGTTCAACCACCCCCAGACCGGCACCAAAGTGACCACCGGTTTGACTGACACTCCACAACAACCAGGCACGGACTTCTTTGGCCAGCTGTACCAACTGACGATCAGAAAAAGCGCGCAAATCCGCCGGGGATTTGACTTGATCCAAAAGCGGTGTATCGGGCGTTTGGGTTGGCAGCGCTTCAAACATGGGGTGGTCTCGTTATGATTAGTGATCGCGGCTCACGCACCAGTCGGCAAGCAGCGCCAAAAGCTGCCAGTCTCCTGGTAAGGATTGCAAAGACTGCTGTGCCTGATGCACCAAAGCCTGCGCCTTTTGCTGGGCGCCAGACAAGCCCAACAGGGCGGGATAGGTGGCTTTATGCAGGGCGGCATCGGCGCCGGTTTTCTTGCCCAGCACCTGGGCATCACCGGTGACATCCAGCAGATCATCCTGCACCTGAAACGCGAGCCCTACACAGGTCGCATACTCATCCAGACACGCCAGGGTGGAGGCATTCGCTTGGGCTACCAGCCCCCCCATGCGCACGGCTGCACGAATCAAAGCGCCGGTTTTCAACTCATGCAACGCCTGCAGGTCGGTCAGGCTGATGGATTGACCTTCGGCTTGCAGATCCAGCATCTGCCCGGCGACCATGCCACGATGACCACCGGCCTGAGCCAGGGTTTGCACCAGCGGCCCCACCGTTTCCGGGGCGGCCTCCGTCAGCACTTCAAATGCCAGCGACTGCAAGGCATCACCGACCAGAATCGCGGTGGCCTCGTCATAGGCTTTATGGCAGGTCGGACGACCTCGACGCAGATCATCGTCATCCATCGCGGGCAAGTCATCATGCACCAGCGAATAGGTGTGGATCAGCTCAACGGCCATCGCCGCCGGGTCAGCGGCGACCAGGTCGGCCCCCAGGGCTTCACACACGCTATACACCAGCAAAGGGCGCAAGCGTTTGCCGCCATTGAACAGGCTGTAGTCCATTGCGGCTTGCAGTGCTGAGGATTGGCTCGGCCGGTTACTCAGCGCTTGCTTGAGCGCTTGATCGACTCGTTCAGCACAGGCACTCAGCCTGGTTTGTAACTGAGGATTCAAAGCGTATCACCTTGAACCGGGTTTTCCTGAGCGCGCTGAACCCGCAACTGCGCCTGCTCAAGCTGCTGCTGACACGCCCGGGTCAAACGCACGCCCTGCTCATAAGCCTGCAAGGATTCCTCCAGCGAGAGCTGCCCGGATTCCAGGCGCTGAACCAGTGATTCCAACTGACTCAATTGCTGTTCAAAACTTTGTGCATCTTGGCTCATGGTCTTGGCCTGTCAAAGGTTCAGCATCTTGCCGGGGTTCATGATCTGGTCGGGGTCAAAGCTGCGTTTGATGGCCTTCATATACTCCAACTCGGCTTCGCTGCGACTGAAGTGCAAAAAGTCTTTTTTGACTAGCCCTACACCATGCTCTGCGGACACACTGCCTCCATAGGCCTGGGTGATCGCAAACACCTTGTCACTGAC